>CANQQK010000008.1 GCA_947626015.1 uncultured Bacilli bacterium
AAATACAAAAAAATCAACCCGAACGGATTGATTATATATGTTAAGTTCAAACTATAAAAGTTCGAACAGAAACGTCATTGGAGCGGGTGATGGGAATCGAACCCACGTTATCAGCTTGGAAGGCTGAAGCTCTACCATTAAACTACACCCGCAACAAGTAGACAATTAGAATTATACCATAATATAACCTAATTGCAATACTTTTTTTAAAATTTACTTTTATTTTTTATGGTTTAATCAACGATAAACCGACTTTTTGTTTCTCTAAATCGATGGTATCTACATAGCATTTTATAATATCACCAACATTCAAAACATCATTCGGATTTTTAACAAATGACTTACTCATCTTTGAAATATGAATAAGTCCATCATCATGAAGACCAATATCGACGAAGGCACCAAAGGATGCCACATTACGAACGGTACCTTCTAATTCCATACCAACCTTTAAATCTTCGATATGTAAGATATCACTCTTTAAAATTGGGGCTTCTAATTCATCACGTGGATCCAATCCAGGATTTTTTAATTCCTTGATGATGTCTTCAACCGTATAGGTATCCGTATTTAATTTTGAAGACATATCTTTAACATCTATTTTATCTAAAGATTTCTTAAAGGAATCGGTTGCAATGTCCTTGATATTTAGAGAAGATAGTTCTAATAATTTTGATGCAATAGCATAACTTTCAGGATGGATTCCGGTATTATCGAAGGGATTATCACTTCCAGGAATACGTAAGAAACCAATAGATTGTTGATATATTTTAGCACTCATACCTTTAATATCTTTTAATTCTTCACGATTTTTAATACGTTTGGTTTCCTTATACTTCATGATATTATCGATTACGGATTTCGTAAGCCCAGATACATATTTTAAAATACTTCTAGAAGCCGTATTGATATTGATACCAACTTCATTAACAACCTTGGAGGTAACGAAATCCAAAGACTCACCTAAATTCTTTTGGTTAACATCATATTGGTATTCACCGACACCGATGGATTTAGGGTCGATCTTAACGAGTTCAGATAGGGGGTCTTGAAGTCTTCTTCCGATAGATACCGCACTACGTTTTTCCACAGCAAGATCAGGGAATTCTTCAATAGCGATTTTCGAAGCACTATAGATAGAAGCACCGGCTTCACTAGTTATTATATACTTACAAGGCAAATTATATTCCTTTATTAATTCCGCACAGAATTTTTCGGATTCTCTTGAAGCTGTTCCATTACCGATGGAGATGATATCGATCTTATATTTCGTAATCAAATCTTTAACGATTATTTTATCACGAGCAATATTAGCTTCTTGATTGTTATTTAAGAAAGGCTTGATTACTAAAGAATCTAAATATCTTCCCTCTTCATCGATTACTGCTAATTTGCATCCATTAACATATCCAGGATCAAAACCTAAAACACGCATTCCTTTGATTGGTCTTGTAAGTAAGAGATGTTCTAGATTAACACCAAAGGTAGCAATCGCTTTCTCTTCAGCATTATCGGTAAGCTCACTACGGATTTCTCTTTCGATACTTGGTAAGATTAAACGTTTTAAGGAATCTTTGATACTATCAATGATTAAAGGACATACAAAGGATTCCTTATTCTTGATGATCTTACCTTGTAAGAAGTTATTGATATCTTCTTCATTCATATCGATCGATACCGTTAAAATCTTTTCTTTTTCACCTCTATTGATTGCTAAAAGACGATAGTGTTTAATATATTTAACGGGTTCACTAAAGTCATAGTACATATCATATAATTTCTTTTCATCATTAGCATTTTTCTTCTTTTTAGAAACAATAACACCATTTTTATAAACATTACTTCTAATCCATTTACGATAATAAGCATTATCACTGATCCATTCAGCAATGATATAACCAGCACCTTCTAAAGCACTTTCTTTGGTTTTAACTTTATCATTTACAAAACGACTTGCTAGTTCATCTAAATTTCCCTTAGTAGGAAAAGACATGATCATCTTTGCCAGTGGTTCAAGGCCATTATTGATAGCTTCACTAGCTTTGGTCTTCTTCTTTTCCTTATATGGGCGATATAGATCTTCAACTTCATTTAGCTTTTGACAAGCTAGTATTTGTTCCTTTAATTCATCAGTTAATAAACCCTTTTCATCGATCAAACGAATAACAGCTTCCTTACGATCTAAAAGATTTTGATAATAACTATATTTATCTCCAATAGCTTTAATAGTAAACTCATCTAAAGCACCCGTAACCTCTTTACGATAACGAGCAATAAAAGGTATTGTCGCACCCTCTTCTAATAATTTTAAGGTAGCAACGATTTGTTCCCTTTTGATATTTAGTTCATTTACTAATTCACTAATAATTAATTCATTCATTGTATTCACTCCATTGTCTTTTTTAATTATATAAAAATTAAAGGTCCTTTTCAATAAAATAAAAAGGAGTTTAAACTCCTTAATATACTTTACTTATTTCAATGATTTTGGCATCACTATCGAAATAACCAATTGTTAAAGTATCATTAGCACTCTTGAATGGTAATTCATCACTTAATTTGATACTTGCAACATATTTATGACCTTCTTTATCGGTTATATAATAGTAGGTATCACCAGATTTAGTAGCATCTTTTATGGTTTCAATAGTGATTGTTTTCTTGGTTAAAACATCATCTTGAACTTCTTCAGCATAGCCGTTTAAATAAGCCATTGCTGCGGCATCGATTCCTTTAGATGCATCCGTTACCGTAACCTTTTGATAATCAGCGACATCAACAAAACCATACATCTTAACAAGACCAGCAGCATCCTTTAAACTTACCAAATAAGTAGGTTTATTATTTAAATTGATAAGTAATGGGAATGTTGATTGATATTTCATTTGTTGAACTTGTCCCATTGCTGAACTCATAGCACTATATTCTTCAGCACCAGGTACACTATAGAATTTAGTTTCTCCTGTACGCATATTAGATAGGATAAATCCTAGATTAGATTCATCAGTTAGAACTGATGTTATACCAGTATATAGATAAACATCATCATTCATTGCTAAGTAATTATAACCTTCAGTTGTATTAACAACATTCTTTTGGGCAAAGATGCTATTCCAGAAACCTTGATTATAATTTCCCCAGTCATCGACTTGTTCGATGATTAGATCAGCATTATAAGCATTATCAACCCAAGATGGGACATCTTCGATAGCATACTTAGTAGCATCTCCCGTTACTGGATCTAAAATAATAGCTCCGGTAACACGAGTTTTAAGATTAACTCCCGTATATGAGTATGTTGGTACGATCCACCAAGGTTTTCCATCATTATCGATTTCAAACTTAGCATCCCCAAAATTAGTGGTCGGATATTTAAATCTTAAAGTACGATAAAGGTCTTCATTTAGATAAGCACTAGGCATATATTTCATACCTTGATCTAATTTCTTTAATGAAGCTTCTCCCGTTACGGAATTAACGGTAATATATCCCGTTACGCCTGTACCACGATTGGTAATCCATTTGATAATATCGGCATATTCAAGTGGGGTTACCCTAATAATATCATTATTATAATTGATTTGGGTATATTGATTAGATACATAAAATTGACTTACTAGTTCACTCATTTGACCCATAACACGATCTCCTAATTTCTCAGAAGAATCACGATCTAGTAAAGGTAATGTATTAAAATCAACAGGTGCAATATCATCTAAGAATTCTGTACTTTGATCAACTACAATACGTTTGGAATAACTATCAGCATGGAATAATGGTGAGCAAGCAATATCAACTACCATAACCCCCACGATTACCAAACATGCTATAATGAATGGTACATAACCCCAAACAAAATGATTAAGCTCCTTCTTGGCATTCTTTTTAATAATTACGATGTTATCTAACGCTGTTGCAGTTGTAAATAGAAAACCAGCTACTACTAAGGATACAAAAATGAATGCCCAAAATCCCATATTAGTAGGGTTTAATGCTGGTAAAAGAAAATAGAAATAAGTTCCTACAAAAAGGATCTCTATTAAACCAGCAAAGATATAATTTTTTTTCATTAGTTCACCTCTTTATCATTATAGCATAAAGTACTAAAAAATGTTAAGATAAGAAAAGGTGATAATATGTTTAAAAATACCTTAGATAATAAACGTTATTATACATTGAATTATTTCTATAAAAAGAAATTCGGTAGTAAAGTTTTTAAAGTAAGTCTTAATGGTAACTTCTCCTGTCCTAATAGAGAAAATGGTAATAGCGGTTGTATCTTCTGTTCCAAGTTAGGTAGTGGGGATTTTGCGGGTAATAAAGATGATGATTTAGTAACACAATTCAATCAAGTTAAGGATGTTCTTTTAAAGAAATGGCCTAATTCATTATATATTGGTTACTTTCAAGCTAATACCAATACCTATGCTCCCTTAGAAGAGTTAAAGGAAAAATATGAAAAGATCATCGCCCTAGATAATGTCGTTGGTTTAAATATTGCTACTAGAAGTGATGCCATCAGTAAGGAATGCTACGATTATTTAGAAGAACTTAGTAAAAGAACCTTCTTAACTGTGGAGATCGGGTTACAATCAATGCATGAAAAAACTTTAAAATATATCAATCGCGGCCATGATTTAAAAAACTTTAAAGAATGTATTAAAGAATTAAAAAGACGTCACATCAACGTCGTCGTTCATATCATCAATGGCCTTCCCTATGAAACCAAAGAGATGATGATCGAAACCGTTAAATATTTAAATAAATTAGGTATCGATGGTATCAAGATCCATATGTTACACGTCATCAAAGATACCCCATTAGCAGATCTTTATGCAAAGGAGAAATTTCATATCTTAACCAAAGAAGAATATATCGATATTGTCGTATCACAACTCGAATATTTAGATGAAGATATCGTCATTCATCGCATTACTGGAGATCCCGATCCCAAAGATTTAATCGAACCTCAATGGTTATTAAAAAAATTCTGTGTCTTAAATGATATCGATAAAGAGATGGTAAGAAGAGATACCTATCAAGGAATTAAGGTCACAAAAAAAGAGGTTTAACCTCTTTTTATAATGTGGAAATATCAATATTTTCCTTTTCCAACATATCTTTAAAACGCTCCTTAAAATCTGCTAAGGCTTTTTCTTTAGCATCAGGATAAATAGTGTTGGTATTCTTCATAGCTAGGTATAGATGCTTTAAAGTAACAGTCGGACTATTTTCATAGATAGCGTAACTAAAAGCACTTGATACCATGGTTAAACATATATCGGGATAACGATTTTGGACCTCATAGATTCGCTTATATTCACTCGTATATTCGACGATCCATTGATAGATGCGTTCTTGTTGGAAATCCGAATATCCCATCTTAACGCCCATCTTCTTCTCAAATTTAGGAATCGTTCCTAAAATGATTTTAACAACATCATCACCTTGAGCTTCGGCGATATCGATCTTGATAAAACGACGTACGAAAGCACGATCACGAAGGATGTAAGCTTCATACTCTTCACTCGTTGTTGCTCCGATCATCAAGATACGCCCACGGTCAAGATATGGTTTTAACATATTAGCAAAATCCACATCGACATTGCCGCCATTCTTCGCTACAAGTAAGTGAACCTCATCGATAAAAAGAATGGTCTTATCGATATTATCGATCTCATCAATCAACAATTGCAATTTGGTAACCTCAGTACCATTGACGTTCGTCTTACCTAGCAAAGCTGGTAGATTGATCTTAATGATACGCCATCCCTTGATGGCATCAGGAACATCATTATTATGAATACGATAAGCAAGTCCTTCAACAAGGGCGGTTTTACCAATACCTGGTTTACCAACTAGTAAAGCTGATTTATCAGGTGTAATCAAAGCTAAGATCATCTTCGTAATCTCTTCATCACGAGCGATAGCAGGATTGGTAACATATTCTTTATCTGTTAATACCTCACCATACATCTTAACGATACTTGGCATCTCTTGTTTATTATTTTCTTCCGGCTTTGGTACCTCTGAAGTTTGATCATTCATTATGACTGTGTCATCATCTGCTACATCGTACATCTGCATCACCTTATTCATTATATCATTATTTAGAAGATAAATGTTGATAATTATGAAGTTATCAACATTATACTTTAACTAACCGATTGGTATAACCATTCTCAACGGTATAACAATCATTGCTTACTAAGAAAGCTTTCTTATCGATCTTTTTTAAACCATCCTTAAGTTCATCTAACATCGCACTCGATAAAACAACGATAAAGACATATCTTTTAAAAATCCCCACTCCATTTGTGGATTCTACCAAAGTATAACCGACATCCAATTCTTGACTTAGGAAGTCTTCCAAATCCTTAGGTCTCTTCGTCGTTATAAAGCATAGTTTAGAATCCGATAATCCCAAGATTACCGAATCACTTATAAAGTTCATCAATTTTAAGAAGATAAGCGCATAGATTGATTTCGTAATTCCAAAAGTAGCAGCACCCATGATGATAATGATGGTATTGATGACTGTGGAGATACGCGCTGTAGGTAGATGAAGATAATGTTGTATGATAGCAACTATGGTATCCGCACCTCCCGTATTAAATCCCGCACGATATATTAAACCAAAACCGACTCCTGTTATTGCGGATGCCAATAAAACGGAAAATAAGAAACTATCGAATTCAAAGGTAACATACTTCGTAAGTGGCGCTGTGAAGTTAATCATCAAGGTATAGAAAGTAAAACCAATAATGGTATAACTTGTATTCTTAAATCCGATCATGATGATCGAGATGATGATTAAAATAATCGTTACGATGTTGATAAACATGGTGGTTTCCACCCCAAAGATATTATGAGCTAGGATTGCTACACCACCTAAACCACCATATACGATATTATTAGGGACGATAAAAGCATTATACATAAATGCTGCAATAAAAGCTCCTAATAATAAAATACCAACACGACGAATAATATTACGATTATTGATATATTCGATTACTTTTGATTCCGCATTTTTCATGCTACTCACCTAGTATAATTTTACTATTAAGCATAGTTTAAGTCAAAGAAAAAACTCACCGAAGTGAGTTTTTATGTCATTCTTAATTACTCAATAATTTCAGAAACAACACCTGAACCAACAGTTCTACCACCTTCACGGATAGAGAACTTAGTTCCGTTTTCAATAGCAACAGTTGAGATTAGTTCAACAGTCATATCTACATTGTCACCTGGCATAACCATTTCAACACCTGCAGGTAATTCGATAACACCTGTAACATCAGTAGTTCTGAAATAGAATTGAGGTCTGTAGTTTGTGAAGAATGGAGTATGACGTCCACCTTCTTCTTTACTTAGAACATAAACTGCAGCTTTGAATTTATGATGAGGAGTAACTGAACCTGGCTTAGCTAAAACTTGTCCACGTTCAACATCTTCTCTAGCGATACCACGAAGTAATACACCAGCATTATCTCCTGATTCAGCATAATCAAGTGATTTTCTGAACATTTCAATACCAGTAACTACAGTCTTACGAGTATCTCTTAAACCAACGATTTCAACTTCATCATTAAGATTTAATCTACCACGTTCAACACGTCCAGTAACAACTGTACCACGTCCTGAAATAGTAAATACGTCTTCAATACTCATTAGGAATGGTTTATCATTATCTCTTTGTGGAGTATCGATATATTCATCAACAGCATCCATTAAATCATGAATAGACTTAACAGCTTCTGGATCTCCTTCAAGAGCCTTAAGAGCAGAACCCTTAATTACAGGGCAATTAGGATCGAATCCATATTCTCCTAATAATTCTCTGATTTCCATTTCAACTAATTCAAGAATTTCTGGGTCATCAACTTGGTCACATTTATTCATGTAAACAACGATTTTAGGAACACCAACTTGTCTTGATAATAGAATATGTTCTCTTGTTTGAGGCATAGCACCATCAGCTGCAGATACAACTAGGATAGCACCATCCATTTGTGCAGCACCTGTGATCATGTTTTTAACATAGTCAGCATGTCCTGGACAATCTACGTGAGCATAGTGTCTCTTAGCAGTTTCATACTCAACGTGAGCAGTATTAATAGTAATACCACGTTCTCTTTCTTCTGGAGCACTGTCGATAGCAGCATAGTCCATGAATTCCTTAGAGAATTCTTTAGAAATAGCAGCTGTTAATGTTGTTTTACCATGGTCAACGTGTCCAATAGTACCAATATTAACATGTGGTTTACTACGATCAAATTTTTCTCTTGTCATAATATAATCCTCCTATTTTCTTTTTCTTCTTATAACAAAATTATTTTATCTAATTCTTGATATTAAATCAAGTATTATTCATTAATTAACGCTGTTTTTCTTGATAATCTCATCAGCGATAGATTTAGGTACTTCCTCATAGTGATCTTTTTCCATTTGGAAGTTTCCACGACCTTGGGTATTACTACGTAAGTCAGTAGCATAACCAAACATCTCAGAAAGTGGAACCATAGCCATGATTCTAATGGTATTACCAATAGTCTCTTGACCTAATGGACGTCCACGTCTACTAGTTAAATCTCCCATAACGTTACCCATATATTCCTCAGGAACATCTACGGCAACCTTCATGATAGGTTCTAGTAAGACAGCCTTACATTTATTCTTAGCTTCTTTTAGAGCCATACTAGCAGCAATTTTGAAAGCCATTTCTGATGAATCGACATCATGGTATGATCCATCGAATAATGTAGCTTTGATATCAACCATTGGATATCCAGCAAGAATACCACCTTGCATTGCTTCTTGTAATCCCTTATCGGTTACAGGTATATATTCACGAGGTACAACTCCACCAACGATACCGTCAACGAATTCGTATCCCTTACCTGGATTTGGTTCAAATCTAACCCAAACATGTCCATATTGTCCACGTCCACCAGATTGTTTAATATATTTACCTTCACATTCAGCAGTTTGGGTAATCGTCTCACGATAAGCAACTTGTGGACGACCCTTATTACATTCAACGTTAAATTCACGTTTCATACGATCAACGATAATATCTAGATGAAGTTCTCCCATACCAGATAATACAGTTTGACCAGTTTCATTATCGGTCTTAACTCTTAATGTTGGGTCCTCTTCAACAAGTTTTTGAATAGCTAAAGCCATCTTATCTTGATCATTCTTACTCTTTGGTTCAATAGCGATATCGATAACTGGTTCTGGGAATTCCATACCCTTCATGATACATGGATTCTTTTCATCACATAAGGTATCAGCAGTTGTCGTATTCTTTAAACCAACAGCAGCAGCGATTTCACCAGCATATACTTCGGTAATTTCCTTACGATTATTAGCATGCATTTGAAGGATACGACCAATTCTTTCTTTCTCACCCTTAGTTGAGTTCAAAACATATGAACCACTAGTTAGTTTACCAGAGTAAACACGGAAGAATGAAAGTCTACCAACGAATGGGTCAGTCATAATCTTGAATGCTAATGCTGTAAATGGTTCAGAATCACTTGGATGACGTTTAACGTCATTACCATTCTTATCAACACAATCGATAGCTTCAATATCGGTTGGAGCTGGTAAGTAATCAACTACAGCATCTAGTAAGGTACGAGTACCTTTATTACCTAAGGCATCGGCACATAATACTGGGAAGAAACCTACAGATAATGTTGCTGTACGAATAGCTTTCTTTAGAGCATCAACAGTGATTTCATTACCATCTAAGTAATTCATCATCAATTCTTCATCGAAGTCAGCAACCGCTTCGATCAATTTATTACGATATTCTTTAGCTTTTTCTTCCATATCAGAAGGAATAGCCATTTCGCTTAATTCTTGTTGTTCAGTTCCATCATATTTATAGGCCTTCATCTCAACTAAGTCGACATATCCGGCATAATCTTGTTCAGCACCAATAGGTAACATGATTGGAGCGGCATTAGCGCCTAAACGATCCTTAATAGTATTTAAACTATAATAGAAGTCAGCTCCCATCTTTTCCATCTTATTAGCACAGATCATTCTTGGAACTTTATATTCATTAGCTTGGCGCCAAACGGTTTCCGTTTGAGGTTCAACACCAGCTTGAGCATCGATCAAGGCAACGGCACCATCCAATACTCTTAAACTTCTTTGAACTTCGATAGTAAAGTCAACGTGACCTGGGGTATCGATAATATTTAATCTAAATCCCTTCCAGTGACAAGTTGTAGCAGCAGAAGTAATGGTGATACCTCTTTCTTGCTCTTGTTCCATCCAGTCCATTTGGGAAGCTCCATCATGAGTTTCACCAATCTTATGAGTTATTCCTGTTAGGAATAAAATTCTTTCAGTAGTAGTGGTTTTACCAGCATCGATATGTGCCATAATACCAATATTTCTGATTTTATCTATAGTAACATCTCTAGCCATTTATTCCACCTACCATCTATAATGAGCGAATGCTTTATTAGCTTCAGCCATTCTATGAGTGTCTTCACGCTTCTTACAAGCACCACCAACACCATTTGCAGCATCCATAATCTCATTTGCTAACTTTTCAGCCATAGTCTTTCCACGACCATTCTTAGCATAATTAACTAACCAACGTAAAGCCAAAGTTTGAGCTCTTTCTTCACTAACTTCAACTGGAACTTGAACGTTAGATCCACCAACACGGCGAGACTTTACTTCTAAAGCTGGTTTTATATTTTCAAGCGCTTTTGCATATACTTCCATTGGTTCTTCGTTAGTACGTTCCTTAACGATATCAAAAGCTCCATATAAAATCTTTTCAGCTGTTCCTTTTTTACCATCTTTCATGATCGCATTTATAAGTTTGGTAACAACTTTAGAATTATATATAGGATCTGGTAGTACATCACGCTTTACGGCACGTCTTTTACGCATAATATTTTTCCTCCCTTATATATTTTTATTTCTTTGGTTTCTTTGTACCATATTTACTTCTACTCTTCTTACGTTCATTAACGCCTTGAGTATCAAGTGCTCCACGAATAATATGATAACGAACACCGATTAAGTCTTTAACACGTCCACCACGAACTAGTACAACACTATGCTCTTGTAGATTATGTCCTTCACCTGGAATATAGGTATCGACTTCACGACCATTACTTAGTCTTACACGAGCATACTTTCTTAATGCTGAGTTTGGTTTCTTTGGTGTCTTAGTACCAACACGAGTACATACACCACGCATTTGTGGATGGTCAGTCTTAGTTGGTTTTCTTTCCATTGAGTTAAAGCCAACGTTTAAAACGGGACTCTTCTTCTTGGAAACCTTCTTGCTTCTTTTCTTTCTTACTAATTGATTAATAGTAGTCATAACATTCCCTTTCTATATACACACATCCTGGTGTATCACATTTCCTTTAAAATTAAGTTCCACCTAGGCAGAACCATAATTTCAAACACGCAAATAATATATCATTTTATGATAATGAAGTCAATATAAAATTGATGATATTCTTTAAATAATATGCTTATTTTATAAAACTATTCTTCATAACCTTCTGTCTCATAACTATCACACTTGATATATGCTTTATAGTCATAGTTCGTAATGTTACGTTTGATCTCAACATAACCCTCACATTCATCCTCTTCCACTGCCATCGAAGATAGGAGTTTAGCATCGATTAGTTGTTTCCCTTCAAGACGAATACCTTCACCAACCGCTAGATCGATCTTATTGATATCCAAATAGAAATCACTGGCTTCGACCATATCATTTTCAAGGGTTTGATAACCGGAAATCGAATCGATAAAACTGTACCCAAAATAAAGAATCGTTACAAAGAGAACCGAGATTAAAAAGATCCAACATATGACCATCTTTTTCATAGTATCACCAACTTCAATTATATTATATCAAAAAAACTCAGATTTCTCTGAGTTTTCATCATCATTGACTTAATTAAGCTAATTCAACAGTAGCACCAGCTTCTTCTAACTTAGCCTTTAATTCATTAGCTTCGTCAGCAGAAACGTTTTCTTTGATGTTACCACCATTATCAGCTAAAGCTTTAGCTTCAACTAATCCTAAACCAGTGATTTCTCTTACGATCTTAATAACAGCGATCTTAGAAGCACCAGCATCCTTTAAAACAACAGTCTTAGTACTAGATCCTGCATCTTCAGCAGCACCAGCAGCAGGAGCAGCAGCTACAGCTACAGCACTTGGATCAACTCCAAATTTTTCCTTCATTGCGTCAACTAATTCTTTAACTTCAAGAATTTTCATTTCGCTTATAGCGTCAATAATTTCACTTGTAGATAATTTTGCCATTCTAATCATTCCTTTCCTTAATTGGTCTCTTCACCTAATTTTTCGGCATATAAATTAAGTGCAATAGATAGATTTTTTACGTGTTCTATCAATCCACCAGCAAACATAGTAAGTAAACCTTCCATAGATGGGATAGAAGCATATTCCTTAATAGTATTTAGATCAACTACTTCACCATTGATAAGACCAGTAATAACTTGAATGTTATCATGATCTTTAGCAAATGAATCTAAAGCCTTAATAGGTTCTAGTAATTCTTTACCAAATACAATAGCGTTTGGTCCTTCTAGGAAACTAGTTAGGTCAATGTTCATATCATCTAATGCTCTTTTTACAAGAGTGTTTTTATAAACCTTAAGTTCACTACCACTTTTTCTTAACTCTCTACGTAGTCCTTGCAAATCAGAAACTGTACTTTGAGCATATCTGAAAAGAATAACACTTTCAGAATTTTTAAGCTTATCAGTAATCTCTTGAACAGTCTCTTTCTTAGCATTAAGATTTTTCTCGCTTGCCATATATGTCCTCCTCTTATATTTAAAAAAACTTTCCGCATAGGAAAGTTCATATATTTATAAAGATATATAACTCTCCCTCGGTAGGATTATTAAGAATTACTTCCCCTACTGTCTTCGGTACTCGTTTTTTTACTCAGTTAATATAACATGTTAACTATTACATGTCAATAGAATTTTGATCTACATGGATACCAGGACCCATTGTTGTAGATAGAGAAATATTTTGAATGTATTTACCCTTAGTAGAAGCAGGTTTTGCTTTAATAATGGTATTGATTACATATTGAATATTTTCTTGTAAAGCCTTTTCGTCGAAAGATACTTTTCCAACAGAACAATGAATGTTTCCATAGGAATCAGCACGATACTCGATCATACCTTTCTTAACGTCTTCAACAGCCTTTTCAGGTGTAGGTGTTACAGTACCAGTCTTAGGGTTTGGCATTAAACCTTTAGGTCCTAAAACTTTACCAATCTTACCTAGAGAAGGCATCATTTCTGGAGTAGCAATGATTACATCATAATCAAACCAATTTTCATTAGCAATCTTATCGATTAAATCTTGTTCTCCAACGAAATCTGCTCCCGCCTTTTTAGCAGCTTCAGCAGCAGCACCTTTAGCTAAAACTAAAATTCTCTTAGTTTTACCATTACCATTAGGTAATACTAAAGATCCTCTCAATTGTTGATCAGCTTTTTTAGTATCGATATTAAGTTTAATAGCTAATTCAACAGAACTATCAAATTTAGTAGTAGATGTTGATTTTGCTAACTTAACAGCTTCTGATAATTCATAGTCTTTATTCTTTTCAACTAATTTAGAAGCTTCCACATATTTCTTACCTGATTTTCTCATACTTTTCCTCCAATCGTGGTTTATTAGCGGATATATTTATTTAAATTAATTTTCTTCTTCAGTTTGCGTCTTTTCAGTTATAACTTCAACTTCAGCAGTTTCCGTTCCAAGAGATTGTTCCATAGCTTCAAGGGCAGCTTCTCTCTTAGCAGCTTCTCTTTCAGCTTCTTGAGCCTCTTCAACTTCTTCTTCCATCTCAGTATCGGTCATACCTTTAACAGCAATACCCATATTACGAGCTGTACCAGCAACGATATTCATTGCTTCTTCAACGGTATAGGCATTTAAATCTGGCATTTTGATTTCAGCAATAGCTTTAACATCTTCCTTACTAAGAGTAGCTACGATTTCATGAGCACCTTTCTTAGATCCGGATTTTACTTTAGCATATTTCTTAATCAACTCTGCAGCTGGTGGAGTCTTTAATACAAAATCAAATGTTCTATCTTCATAAACAGAGATTTCAACTGGAACGATATCGCCCATTTTATCTCTAGTAGCATCATTATATTTTGTACAGAACTCTTGTAGATTAATTCCAGCAGGTCCTAATACTGTACCAACAGGTGGTGCAGGAGTAGCTTTTCCAGCAGGAATTTGTAATTTAATTTTCTTTACGACTTCTTTTGCCACGTAAAACACATCCTTTCGTATTTTCGCTAGTGGTTTTGGGCTAATCCGCATTTCCCTCCCACTTACTAAAAACTTTTTTAGCAATTACGATAATACCACACAAATGTAAAAAAAACAACCATAAATTATTATATGATTGTTAATTTAGCATTATTAATTCTTAGCAACGTTTACTTGGAATAATTCAACTTCAACTGGTGTCTCTTGACCAAATAGATCGATTAAGACAGTTAAACGTGAATTTTCGGTATCGATAGAATCGATAACACCTTCCATTCCTTTGAATGGTCCATCGACGATAGATACCTTCGTACCAACGACTAATTCGGCATCGACATCGACTCTTGACATACCCATATTGATCAAAATCTTATCGATTTCTTGTGGTAATAATGGTGTTGGTTTAGCACCTTTACCAGATGATCCAATAAATCCCGTAACACCCGGAGTATTACGTACGATATACCATGCTTCATCAGTCATGATCATTTCAACTAGAATATATCCCGGAAACATCTTATGTTTCTTTTCCTTTTTAGAACCATCCTTCATCGTTTCAATAACGGTCTCTTCCGGAACGATTATTCTAAATATATAATCTGAAAAACCCATTGTTTCGGCACGCATCTCAAGTTTTTCTTTAACCTTTGATTCATGTCCACTATAAGTATTAACTACATACCATAACTTTTCCATTAGCCAATCAAATCCTTTACTAAAGCAAATAGAGCATCCATTCCAAAGAAGAATAATGCAAAGAAGGCAACAAATATTAAGCAAGCAAGAGAATATTTAACAACTTCCATCTTACTAGGCCATCTAACAAGATGCATCTCTTCTCTAACATCACCTAAGAAACTAGGTTGTTTACCAATACGACTTCTTTGATATTTAAGTTCTTTAATCTCGCTAGCAAGTTCTTTTTTAACTTTCTTATCCTTCGTGTTCTTTTTTTCTTTAGCAAGTTTCTTAATCTTTTCATCAACAGATTTCTTTTCTGCTACCATAGCTTCGAATTCCATTGCTTTAGCTTTCTTTAAAGCTTCTTTTCTTTCCTTCTTGCTCTTTGGGGCAACTGTTTTTTCTTTTTTAGTCTCTGGTTTTACTTCTTTTGGACTTTCTACCTTTTTATTCTTTTTTTCTTCTTTCTTTGCCATCAAAACACCTCTAATTTTTTTGTATAAAAAAAACACTTCCGTGTACACCCATAATATAGCACACGAAAGTAGTTAATTCAAGTATAAAATTACGATATAATGCTTTTTATTTTTTCTCTTAATCTTGCTACAGTATTATAGACTTGTTTTTGACTTATTTTTAAGATGGTACAGATATCATCATAAGAGAAGCCATTAATCAATAATTCATAGACTTCTTTTTCATGAGGGCTTAAAAGATTATCGATTTGTTTCTTTAAATTAGATAGATTTTCTTCAGCTTCTAAAGTCTTTTGGGGATCTTTAGAATCATCACCAATGAATTCCTTTAGGGTAGAATTTTCACTCATTGGGGCATCAAGAGAATAAGCGTCTTTAAGCATTCGATACTTTAAGGTATCCGCTTTCTTAACATAATTATTGATTCTTCTTTCAACACATAGCGAAATGAATGTTGGTAGAGATGCAGCTTTATCTTGATTATAGTTTACTAAAGCATCCGAAAAACCTAGAAGGGCTTCTTGTCTTAATTCATTAAGATCAACACTCAAAGCATAAGCACTTTTCAAATATTTATTATAGATAATATCAACAATATATTTATATTTATCATAGAGAAGATTACGAGCTTCTTCATTTCTTTCACATACCAAATTAACGAGTTCATTATCCGGATATTCGTACATTTTATTCTCCTATTCCATATATTAAAATAGCAGCAGCAACACTAGCATTTAAACTATTAACAATACCTTTCATGGGAATACTTAGGATAACATCACTATTTTCTCTTACCAAACGTGATAATCCAAATCCCTCACTACCAATGACCAATAAGACCTTATCATTATAATCAACATGGCGATAATCTAAACCATCAGCTTCAGCACTATAGACAAAATATCCTTTATCCTTTAATTCATTGATAGCATTTACCAAATTGGTTACCATAATGATATTAACATGATTTAAAGCACCAGCACTGGTCTTCATAACGGTTTCATTAACGATTACACTACGATCTTTAGGAATGATAATATTTTTTACTCCTCTAGCTTCACAGGTACGAATGATGGCCCCAAAGTTATGAGGGTCTTCCAAATGATCTAACATTAAAACCATCTTATCATCTTTAATAACTGATAAATCTTTATATTCATAATCATTTATTTCGACAATTATACCTTGATTATGAGGCATCATCTTATCCATAACTTTACTATCAACAACGACATATTTAAGTTTATTATTTTTAATCTTTTCAACGATCTCTTTATCCTTAAAATTATTAGCAAGCATGATCTTTCTAACCGTCGTTAAATCAAGTTCATTAAAGACATTTTTACCACATACTCTCATAATTCACCTGTAATGTAATTTAATAGTTCATTACACCTTTCTTTATCTTTGATATATAGATTGCCAATTAAACATTCTAGTCCTGTAGCTTTCTTATAGGTAATGATATCGGTTGTCTTACTACTATGGCTATCAGCATTTCTTCCCCGATTAACGATCGTAATCTCTTCTTCACTTAAATAATGACGATTCATTAATTCTTCTAAGATTCTTCTTTGACTGTTAGCACTTACATAATTAATACTCATCTTTTGTAATTCATTTACTTTAGCAATACCTTGATTTATAAGATACTCTCTAATATGTAATTCATAAACCGCATCACCTAAGTAAGCCATGACTAAATTATTCATTTTCTCACCGGTTAAATAATAACACAAAAAGAAAGATATTACCAATTTTTAAAGCAATTCTAATACAATTGGACAATGATCACTACCAAAAACTTCATTAAGAATCTTACTATCCTTAACATGATCTATAAAACTTTGGGATACTAAAAAATAATCTAAACGCCATCCAGCATTATTCTCCCTAGCATGAAAGAGATAACTCCACCATGAATATTTAACTTCGTCAGGATAGAAATAACGGAAGGTATCGATAAATCCACTTGCTAATAATTCACTAAATTTATTTCTTTCTTCGATAGTAAACCCAGCACTTCGTTCATTAGCTTTAGCATTCTTAATATCGATCTCTTGATGAGCAACATTTAAATCACCACAATAGATAACAGGTTTTGTTTGTTCTAATTTTTTTAAATAAGAACGCATCATATCTTCCCAGTTCATACGATAATCCAATCTTTCAAGTTCCTTTTTAGAATTAGGTACATATGCATTAACCAAATAGAAATCATTAAATTCTAAAGTTATTACTCTTCCTTCAGCATCACTTTCTTCTTCACCAATACCATATTTAACACTTAATGGTTTAATACGCGTAAAGATTAATGTACCAGAATATCCTTTTCTCTTGGCAGGATATAGATACATTTCATAATTATCAGGGATATAAGGAATTTCACTTTCCAAACATTTAACCTCAGATAAACACATAATATCAGGATTTATTTTCCTAAATGCTTCTTCAAAACCTTTTTTATAACAAGCTCGATACCCAGCTACATTCCATGATGCAATTTTCATTATTACCACCTAATAATATTATATCATTTACTAAAAAAGACTGTCATCATATTTGAAGGCAGTCTTAAAAGATATCTATTTTAAAAAGATTTCTTTATTATTTAATAATCTTTCATTATCTGGTTCTTTTTCTAAAGCTTTATTAATATAGAAAAGAGCTTCATCCTTTAAACCAATATTATAAAAGCATATCGATAAGATATCATCGATTGTATTATCCCAAGAAAAAGGTTCATTGATATAGATAAGTTCATTCTTTAAAATCATCTTAGCTTTCATAAGTTCGATGATGGTTTCATGATATTTTTTCTCTTCATATAAAAGAAAAGATTTTTCAACATAAGCATCACGCATATATGGACATTCTAAGATGGCTTTATCTAACCAATATAAGGCTTCATGAGGTTGATTTAAGGCTCGATATGAACGAGCAATAAAACGCATAGAAGCACATCTCTCCTCTTTCCATTTAGCAGTTGGTAAAGTTAGATGTTTTTCTAAGGTTTCTATAGCTTTATGCCATTCCTTATAATACATATATTCTCTACCTAAATAATGCATCATCCGATCATTAGTAGGATTTTCTTTAACAGCTAATTCTAATAATGGTAGGTATGATGAACGAGATTTAGTATGATCAGGATAGTGATTTAAGACGATATTATCATCTTTAGATACTACTTCTTTATCACCACTAAACTCTAATACTTCATGAACAGGATAGATCCAATGATAATGTTTTCGATCATGAATCTTTTCATACCAAAAACTAATAATTGGTTGATCATTTTTATCAATAGACCAATTATAATGATATCTTAAACGATTAGCATTATGCCATGATTTCTCTAAGGAATTACGCCACCCAGGTAAGAAGACTTCATCTAAATCCGTACAGACACATATATCCGTATCTAATGGAACAAGTTCTAAACTCTTATTACGAGCAACATCAAAACGCCATGGTTTGATTATTTCACTCTTAACATGAACACCTAATGATTTTAGTTTATCAACAGTATCATCTGTTGAACCTGTATCTAGAACATATATATCATCAGCTTCCTTCATCGATTCGTACCAACGATCAACGAACTGGATTTCGTTTTTAGATATGGCATAGACGATTACTTTCAAGGTAATACCTCCTATGGAGCTGATGTTGGAATAACCAAATTTAAAACTAGATCTGGTGTTGTTCCTGTAATTGTTGCACTAGCTGTATCTCCAGATGTTACCGTACCAATGGTTATATTTGGAGTAGCTCCCGTAGCACCAGTTTCACCTTGTGGTCCTTGCTCACCAGTAGGTCCTACTGGTAATACTAAATCTAAGGTAAGATCTGGACTTGTTCCACTAATGGTAGCAGATGGAGTATCTCCAGAAGTTACACTACCGATAGCAATCGTTGGGGTAGCACCAGTAGCTCCAGTTTCACCTTGAGGTCCAACTTCTCCAGTTGCTCCAGTTGCTCCCGTTGCTCCAGTTGCTCCGGTTGCTCCAGTGGCACCTGTTAATCCGATAGGTCCTTGTGGTCCGGTTGCGCCTGTGGCTCCAGTGGCACCAGTTGGTCCTGTAGGTCCTTGTGGTCCCGTTAACCCAGTTGGTCCTTGTGGTCCAGTTGCTCCAGTAGCACCTGTAGGTCCTGTTGGTCCATTCATAAGTGTAAGTTATAGTTATTCTTTACTTATATTGCATTTGTAAACAATAAATATTAACAAGTAAGCTTTAATATTACTTATGGTATAATATACTAAAGGAGGATTTACTTATGGCAAAGAAAAAAAAGAAATTAATAGAAATTAAAGGAACTAAACTTCAAAAAACTTGTATAATATTGCAATTTATAGTTTTAATTGCAATGTTAGCTTCTTCAATTTATGTTAACGTAAATAATATTGAAAGTGGGTTTATTACTAAAATAACTGACTATGGTTTATGGGTGGTTATTGCCTTATTAATAATACCAACGATTTTTGATAATAGTAACAATTAATTTTTTGAATAAAGGCATATGAATTTTTCATATGTTTTTATTTTGTAGAAATAATCCTTTCTAAATCTCATATAATTACATGGAGGAATTCTACAAATGATAATTGAAAATTTATTTGATAAAAATGGTAAATCTCTACAAGAAATAATGGAAGAATTTTTAATCATATATTTTAATGAAACCTTTTAAAAAGGAGCAAATATGAATAATTATGAAATATATAAAGTTGGGATCTATTTAAGACTTTCAAAAGATGAAGCTAAAGATAGAGAGAGCGTAAGTATAGTAAATCAAAGAGAATATATTTGGGACTATATAAAAGAAAATAATCTCATTTATATAGATGAATACGTCGATGATGGTTATAGTGGTGGTAACTTTGATCGAGATGGTTTCAATCGTATGATTAAAGATATCGAAACTAAAAGAATAAATATGGTAATTACCAAAGACTTATCACGTTTAGGTAGAGATCATATTGAAACGGGATATTATGCTGAAAGATATTTTCCTGAACATAGGATAAGATATGTTGCACGTGGTGATAGATATGATAGCCTCGATCCTAATAGTCATAATATTTTAATGAAATTTGCATACAACGATATGTATATACAAGATATATCACAAAAAATAATTGAGATTTTAAATACGAAAAAAAAGAATGGACTCTTTATGGGTGGAACTGCTCCATATGGTTATAAACGTGATATAGCAAATGATAAACATCATCTAATTATTGATGAAGAAGTAAAAGATATAGTTATAAGAATCTTTGAAATGTTTAATAATGGTATTGGGATGCAAAAAATATGTAATAAATTAAATGATGAACACATCCCTATTCCAAGTGTATATCAAAAGCAAACACGTGGAAATAAATCTTCAACTTTTGGAATATGGAAGTCAAAGACTATTAAAAATATATTAACCAACCCTACATATATGGGTGACCTAACTCAACATCGAGAAAAGAAAGTTAGTTACAAATCTAAAAAAAGAATCCGCACCAATAAAAATGAATGGATTATTGCTAAAGGCAAATGCCCTGCCATTGTTGATAGGCATACCTTTGAAACTGCTCAAAACATATATAAAAAAAACAAAAATCGAAGCCTAAAATCACATGAATATCTTTTTAGAGGATTTTTAGTGTGCAAAGAATGTGGACATACAATAAGCATAAATGAATACAAATGGAAGAATAGAGGAAAAGATGTTATAAAACATATTTGTAATTGTAATTACTACAAAAAATACCCTAAATACAATGTTTGCACGCCTCATAAAATGGATTATGATATGTTAGAAACAGAACTATTAAAAAGTATAAAAGAATTGTGTAAAAAACATCTTATAACAAATAATTTCGAAAACTTACTAAAAGCCAATGATGAAACTCTTAAAACCCAATATAATTTAATAATGCAGAAGGACCGTATTGAAAATGAAATCAAAATCCAAAATACTTGCATCGATAAAGCACTTAACGATTTTTATAAAGAAGATATATCAAAGGATATATACCTAAGACAATATAACTTAATAACCGATAATATAGAAAAAAAGACTAACGAATTAAATGAAATTAATAACAAATTGGAATTATTAAAAAAGAAAAATATTCAAGATGATAGTAAGTATAAAAAAATTATAAAAAATTATTTAGATTTTAAAAATCCCAGTAAAAAGTTATTATCATCACTTATTGAAAAAATCGAAGTTGATAAAAATTTAAATATTACGATTTATTATAAAATTAAACCATTACTCTAGAATAATGGTAATTATTTAGGGTAATCTAGTTACACTTTTGTATGTTTCAGTTGGCCCAGTGGCTCCAGTTGGCCCTTGTGGTCCAGTCGCACCAGTGGCTCCAGTGGCTCCAGTTGCTCCAGTAGCTCCGGTTGGTCCTGTAGAACCTGTTAAACCGATAAGACCTTGGATACCTGCTGGTCCTGTAGGTCCCATTTCACCTTGAGGTCCAATTGGTCCTTGTGGTCCGGTGGCACCCGTTAATCCTTGAACACCTGCTGGGCCTTGAATACCTTGTACTCCTTGAGGTCCGGTTGGTCCCATGATTCCTGGTACTCCTTGTAAACCTTGAACACCTTGAGGTCCCGTAGCACCAGTCTATCCCCTTATTAGTGAAAATTTGAGCATGTTTTAAAATAGATCGTGATATTTTTATCTTCCTCGATATATATCTTATCAATCAAATATGATAGTAATCTTTGATCTTTAAAAGTTAAATAATCTTCGATTAAGGTATCAATATCAATATTATTAATCTTGTCTTCAATATAACTTAATTCTTTTTTCTTATCATCAATATCTTTAATAATATTTGTAAGATTATCTTTTAAACGTTTACTTTCAGAAATATAGGTATCGATATCGATAATACCTTTTAAACGATCATGATAGGTAAGCGATAAATAGCTTTCAATAGTTTTCTTTTCTTCTAAATAATTTGTAATTAATTTACTTAATTCATCTCTTCTATGAGATAGTTCATCATTATCTAAAAAACATTTCTTTAGATGTTCATAATTTAAATAAGGTTTGATGATTTCTTTTAGATGGTTGATAACTTCTTGTTCTAGAAATTCATAATTGATCTTATGAGGCGTACAGACATTATATTTGGAATATTTTTTATAATAATTGCAATAACAGTTTTTATTATTTAATGCCATACTATGATGACATTCATTACAATATAATAATCCTTTTAGAAGATAATTATTTTTACCATTATTACGTTTGTTTTGTTTAAAGATATTTTGTACTAATGCAAAGGTTTGAGCATCAATAATAGCAGGACATTTACCAGAAGCAATAATCCATTCGGATGGATGATGTTTTCTTCTTTTAAGGGATTTATAACTTATTTTATATTCCCTATTTTGAGTGATGTTACCCATATATGTTGGATTGGTTAAAATGCTTTTAATCGTAGTATCTTGCCATATACCATAGACTTTAGATTTAATACCTCGATGCAAAGATTTAGCAATACTAGGAATCAATACTTTTTCTTTGGTTAGTTCATTTGCAATCATATGAACACTATAACCTTTAATAAAGAGTTCATAAATCTTTTTTACTACTAAAGATTGTTCTTTATTGATTACTAAATGATGTTTATCATGGATATCTTTATCATAACCATATGGAGGACTTGAACCCATAAAATTACCTAATCTTTTTTGGGATACTAAAGTAGCTTTGATCTTACTTGAAATGTCTTTAACATACATTTCATTATAGAAAGTTTTAAATAATAATAAATCGGTATTCTGATGATGATCAAAGGTATCGATAGCATCATTAATTGCTACATAACGAACATTTTTTTCTTCAAAATATTCGGTAGAATAATAAAGTGATTTAGCAATATTACGACCTAATCTACTAGTATCTTTAGTAACAACCATATTGATTTTCTTAACTTCAATATCTCTTAATAATTCATTAAATCCTTCACGATTAAAGTTAGTTCCACTAACACCATCATCGATATATTCTTTTACTAAAGTTAGATTATTTTTATTTAGATAATCCATGATATATATTCTTTGATTTTTAATACTTTCACTTTCATCTAAACTATCTTCTTTGGAAAGCCTTAGATAGATACCAACTTTATATTCATTCATGATGATCACTTCTTAGATAGATACTTATAAATTGTTCTAATACTTCTTGGAAGGTTAAACCTTCTTCATTATATATATCTTTTATTTTCATAATCTAATTTATGTTTTAAAAATAAATATATTGCTATTTTGAAAAAAATATATTAAACTTTATTTAAGGTTGTAATGATTATGGAAGCAAGATTACTGATGACAACTTATCCTTATTATCCGACTGCAATTGGAAAGATTGTTTTCTTTAATATTTTGCTTTTCATTATTGTTAGTGTTTTTAAAAAGAAGATTCTTATGGGATAGAATCTTCTTTTTTTATACCTAAAGATATTACAACTTTAATTGAAGGAGGAGTTTTATATGAAAAGAAAAATGACAATTGATGTCGATGAAAAACCTCCAGTTGCTAAATGGATTGTTTTAGCAATTCAACATGTATTTGCAATGTTTGGAGCGACGATATTAGTTCCGATACTTGTAAATCAAGCAGCTGGAGAGGTTGTACTTACGATACCAGTAGCATTAGTTGCATCAGGTATTGGTACACTGATCTATATTATATGTACGAAAGGAAGATCACCAGTATATTTGGGTAGCTCGTTTGCTTTCATAGCACCAATAGCTGCGGCTTATATTAAAGGTGGAATGTCAGGGGCAATGACAGGTATTATGGCAGTCGGACTTATCTATGTTATTGTTGCTATCATCATTCACTTTGTTGGTAAGAATTGGTTGGATCGTCTTTTACCACCAGTCGTAATTGGTCCGATGATTATGAT
>CANQQK010000009.1 GCA_947626015.1 uncultured Bacilli bacterium
CTCTATTTCCCTACACTTTTTATCCATCCTTACGATAGTTAAGTAACCCATTAAGATTACCAGTTAATACATAGCCAATTTTCTCTGGACAATCCCAATATCTCTTAGCATTGGATTCAAACACCAAATACATTAACTTCCCTTCAACCCATACTTGCTCTAACATCGGTGGTGTTTTAAGTTTAACGATTTCTTTATCTACATAATCATTTAGATTTTCATCATATGTATATAAATAGATATAAGAGGGATTACGGCGACGATAAGAATTGCTTAATAACATATACTTTATACCATTCTTTTCCATGAATGATAAACCTTGAGTTCTTTTAGGAACATAAAAGGAATTAATATATTTTAATTCAAGATGATCACTTGCAATAATTTCATATTTTTTTACTAAGGAATTCTCATCGACGAAAAAGTTACCTATATAAAGATAATTATCATCGATATATAAATACGCTATTAAATAATCATTACTATCTTGATAATCTGTTAAGCCATCACTAATATTATCAAAATGATATTTATAAGAGACTTCCTTTTTAGTTAGAAATTCCTTGCTGTCATAAGCATTTAAAGTACCATGATTATCTGGTATCCATATAAGATCATTTGCTTTATCATATGAAATAGCTCCCACATGGGACGCGGTATCTAAAGTAACAACATTAAATAAATTACCTAGATCATCATATACATAGCACCTAGAATTTTGATTATCTTCATAATACCCAGTAAACAAAATATAATCATTCATTAATGTAATACCTTGAGGTATAAAACCATTTTCATTGGGGATTTTAACATTAGCACCAATCAAAATATTATTTAAATCAGCATAGTTTTTCAAGATATTGTTAACCGTTTTATCAATATTAAATTTGGAATATATCTTGTCAAAGTAAGGTATTGTACCAGTGATAGTTTTTCTTTCAATGACTTTAAGATATTGCTTTTTATTTATTTTGCTATTAAGAAAACATCCAAGAATAATTACTAATAATAGCACTATTATTATTATAATAACTCTATTTCTTTTCATAAGTTATAATTAAAATCTTTTCTAACAATATATCTATCTTATTAAAGTCCATAACTACCACCAATGTTATTATACATTAAAATTTTCATATTTTATCAATATATTATAAAAAAGGAAATAGATTATCTCTCTATTTCCCACATATCGGTAAGATTACCATCTTCACCGTAATATTCATCCATATCGATTTGCCAGAAGAAGAATTTACCTAACTCACTACGTTTATAAGTTGTGATGACTGCCCCATAGTGTCCGGCTTCAGAACCCTTCCATAAGGATTCAGCGACATAATAGTTTTCTTCATCTTGACCAGCAACTAATGCTATATGTTCACCAGTATGTTCATAGGTTGAAAGTAAATCACCGGTTTTAATTGAATTACGTGGAATAGCTTCACTCGTCTTGATCTTTGGACCTAAGTCGGTCATATCATCAACACCCGTAATACCAGCGCCAATATCTCCAGGATCATATCCACCATTATAAACAACCCAAGTTATAAATCCACTACAATCTAGACCATTAGCATATTTCTTGGTCATACTACTAGGAGTTGAAATAATCTTACATCCCCAAGTAGCTGGTCCATACTTAATACCTGCAGGATCTAGTTCAGCAAACTTCGATTCACTTAAATATAATCCTTTATGATAATATCTTCCTTCACCATCAACATAAGGTTGACCAGCTGGTTTATATAATCTACCATTTTCACTAAAGTATTCGATACGGTAAGGAAACTCTAATAAGAATCTTGCAGCGGCAACAACACCTGCTCTTGTATGATATCCCGCTTCATTGATACGCGCTTCTAAGATTTTATCCAATAGAGCATTTTGTTCATTGGTATATTGTCCACAAGATAGAAGTGTCTTCTTAGTATCATACTTAGCAGGTTTTAATTCGATTAAATCCGTTACGGTTACGGGTACTTCTTTCTTTTGATCTAAGACACTAACCACAACCTTAGTCTCACCAACATTACCGGCCGTAATAATACCATCATTAGTTACACTACAAATATTTTCATCTTCACATTTAAAGCTAATATTAGCTTTCTTATCATCCGTTGTACTGATATTATAACGCATCGTAAATTTCCCTTTAGGTGCTAGATATACATCACCACTTATAATATCAAATTCTTTAATTTTAACTGGTTCAACCCTCTCGATTACTTTATCGATTGGCGTATCAGCAAACAAATCACTTTTAAATAATGCTACTAATAAAGCAGCTACAATAATAACAGCAGCTATTAAGATTGCAAAAGCTTTATAATTAATTCTTCTCTTATACTTCTTTTTTGCCACATAAAACCCTTCTTTACGAATAGATTATATCATATATATATTCTTTTTTCATTATATTTAGAAATCTTTAAATTGCTTATCAAGTTTATGATTCTTTAATTTAACAATTAAGATAATGATTATAATGAAAATAATAATAGCTATCATACCGATTAAGAGATAACTTTGATGATCTTTAATAAATGTTACTAGATCATCCTTATATTCCTTAACCTTATCAACGATGTCATCTGACTCACTATCTTCAGGATTATTTTCCCTATCTTTCTTCGTCGTAGTTTCGGTAGTGCTAGTGGTAGTACCTTCTTCCGTACTAGTGGTACTAGAAGTCGTATCATCTAATAATTTTGTAGTAGTTGTACTAGTGGTACTTACACTACCTTGGGTATAATATGGTTCCCCTAAAGCCATAACATAACTTGGTAATAGAAGAACTAATAATAGTAACATATATTTTTTCATAACAACCTCATAATTCTAAAGACGTCTATTCTTTGTTGCTTCATCATCCCTATTAACAATTTTCTCTAATTCAGGATCATATGAGGAATTACCATTATCTTTAACTACTTGTTTATAAGGACCTAAAGCTTGTGAATAAACATTCTTATAAATATGTTTTACATTTTGTAATTCCAAAAGTTTCTTTGCTAAATCATTATCAGGGTTCTTACGTAAGATTTCTTTACTTACTTGATCCCCAATACCTAATAATTCCGCTAAGATTAATAAATATTTATAACCTTCCATCGTTAATTCCGTTTGTCTTGGTACTTGATTGAAATGTAATAAATATTTCTTTAAACCTGCTAATTTAATAGCATCTTCAATGATAGGATCTTCTAAAACAAAAACATATTTTTTAAACTTTTTAACCCTCTTAATATTCCCTCTATTTAATTCATTATTTAAGGTATCATGATGTCCCATATTAAACCATGCCATAACACGTAAATAATGTTCTTCGGCATAATGGATTAATTTAGAACCCGATAGATATCCTTGGGTAGCACATGATGATAAGATCTTATATAAGTCATAATCCAAATTATTATCAAAATACTGACCTGTTTTGATAAAGATATGGGGATTTTCATTATTACCATGAATCTCGATAAAGTTTTCAAAATCCCACTTTAATAGAATAGCACCAATGAGATCACTACGATTCTTGAGTAATTTGAAGTAACCCGCTATAAAAGCAATCTTATAGAGATCCCCATTACATGGTGTCGCATCATAATATGGAGCATTATCAATCTTGTTATAAGCCTCCTTATTTTCGATGATGATACCAGAATATTCATCATGTTTCTTGAATGTCTTATAGATAAATCTAATAAATAAGATAGCTACGATAATACCAATGATTATGAAGAAGATGACCGCTATTTCACTCGTAATCAGTCTTCTTAATTGTTCGGTAATGCTATTAAAGTTTTTCTCACTATCATAACGATCTTGGAAAGCATAATCACGAGCTAGTGGTTCACTAAACTTGATACCATTAAATGTCGTCATGATCTTGATTGGATAATTACCTTGAACATTCTTCGTAATGATATAGATGCCGCCTTCATTAAGGCTGACCTCTAAATCACTACTACCAATCGCGTATAATGCCGTATTATTTGCATCGAACGCATACGGAGAAGTTATATGGGCGGTATAGGTTCCAATCTTTTGCAAGGTATTACGCGGTACGAAATACCATTCAATACCTTCAGCATCAATAAAATCAACGACCATTCCCTTGACCTTATAAGATAAGGTATAGGTATCATTTTCCCCATCCACTGCTAATAGTAACTTCTTCTTATCCCCCATATCTTTAAGATAGTAGGTATTCACTTTCGTCTTATCCCAACTATCTGTACTTTTGATCTCTAAATTACGAGCAGATACAATATTAAAATCCGTTATTTCCACACCTTCGATATCGGTGAAAGTCTTCTCTAAAAACTGAATATCTTGACGTTCGACATTCCAACTCTCCGTTACTGTTGCGACACCTTTAGCATCTAAACTAACATTGACATCCACACTCTTAATAGTACCTTCAGCTAAGACATTAGGAGCCATGAAAAAGAATGCTAATAATACCACTAATAATCTTTTCATAAACGACCTCCTAAATATAATCTTATCAATCTTAAAACCCCATCCAAATTCCAGAATAATATCAATAAACTGATGACTAGAAAAGGACCAAAAGGTAAGATATTATCCTTCTTTCTAAGGGTTTTATAGATAGCATAAGGTAATGCTAAGAAAGAAGATGTAAAGATATAGATCGTCCCTACTGGTATCCCTAAAACATAACCAGCTAAGAAGGATAATTTAACATCTCCCCATCCTAGACTCTCTTGATTGAATGCTCGATCTCCCAATAACTTAATAACTAAGAGCAACAAGAAGATTGCTACCCCACTAATTAAATGCGATAATACGAGTTTAAATCCTCCCAAGAATAGATAAGCAATCGTTATTAAAATACTTCCAATAACGATAACTTCATCTAAAATAATCATATATTTGCAATCCGATATAAAGGTTATCACACATACCGAAGAAATAATAATCGATATTAAACACATCATACTAAATCCATAAATATGATAAGATATTGCAAATAATAAACCGGTAGCAATCTCACTCAATGGATATTGTAATGAAATATGTTTCTTACACTTCTTACATTTACCACCTAAAGCAATGTAAGAAAAAACTGGTATTAATTCATACCAGGATAATTTATGTTGACAGTTAACACAGTGTGATCCTGGAAATATAATTGATTCATTATTAGATAATCTTTCAGCAACAACATTGTAAAATGATCCAAAGAATAATCCAACTATAAATAAGTATATGAGAATCACATCCATGTTTTCTCCTCCATTAATTTTTTACATAATTTCTGAATATAGACCAAACATTGGAACGATTACAGCAATCATGATACCTCCAACGACAACCGCTAGGAAGATGATCAAAATCGGTTCGATCAAACTCTTCATGGAATCGATCATGGTCTTATGTTGTTCAGCATAATATTCGGAAACCTTACCCATCATCTCGGCAAGTTCACCAGTGGATTCACCAGTAACCATCATGTAATATGCAACATCAGGAATAGCCCAGTGATCTTTGAATGCTGATGATATCTTTTCACCACGACCAATATAGTTAACGGTATTGATCATGATTTCACGATAGATTTCGTTATTGGTAACCTTACCTAAGATATCCATCGATTCGGTAATGAAGACGTTATTCTTTAACAAACTTGAGAATGTCTTAGTAAAGATCATCATCTCTTTATAGATAATCATATTACCGAATACCGGAATCTTCATCATCATCGTTTGCATGTAATACTTGAAGGCTTTAACATTCTTATATAAGACGACGATAACACCAATAATCGCCGCAACAACAACGATGATATAAAGAAGATTAGCTTGTAAGAAATCACTCGCAGCTATAATAAATGCCGTTATGGGATTTAATTGAACACCAGCAGTTTCATAGATACCGACGAATTGTGGTATCAAATAGATAAGGATGAAAATAACGATACCGACAGCAAAGATTAAAATCATTATTGGGTAGGTTAAAGCACTCTTCATCTCTTTACGAGTTGTTTCCGTTGATTGATAATAATCAGCCATATCATCAAGGGTACCTTCCAAGTCTCCGGTAGCTTCAGCCGATCTAATCATATTGATAAGAAGTGGTGGGAATGCATCGCCTTGTTTTTCCAATGCTGTAGAGAAACTCTCACCTAATGTTAGGTTATAAACAACAGCATCAAAAGTACGTTTAAGGTTATCATTCTTACCCATTTGCTTACTTAAGATACGCATTGCATCCGTAAGGGGAATACCAGCCTTGATATAGGTTGATAATTGTTGTAACCAGAATACGATATCTTTATTCTTAACCTTCCTTGATGTAAAAGGATTAGAACCATACATCTTTTGAATCATTGGTGAGGTTTCAATCTTAAAGACCTTATAACCTTCATTTTCAAGGAAAGTATATACTTCAACTTTAGAGAATGCCGTAAAGGTATTTGTTACTTGTTTACCTTCGGGATTCAAAGCCGTATATTTATAGATAACTGGTTCGGTATTACGTACTTCTTCATTAGCATCGATCGAATTGATCAAAGCTTCTCTTTCTTGAAGAAGTTTTTGACTAATCTTTACCTCTTTTTTCATTGGGGCATTAGTAATTGCTCCCGGTTTCGTATTAGCCATACTAGCCGCCGTTGTTGCTCCCGTATTAGCAGGATTATTATTTGTATTAAATCCGGGATGACTTGGGGCATTATTCATACTCGGAGGTGTTGGAGCACTATTATTCACATTAAGACCAGTGGTAGCATTGGTAGCAACACTCGCAAAAGTCGATGCGGATGCTGCCATAGCATTAGTCGCCGTCGCTGCTGTTTCCACTCCCGTCATAACAGCTCCTCTTAAAACCTCATTTTCCTTAGTAACCTTATTTACCCCTTTATATAACGAATTACTCGTTGAATTCCATAACCATATGATCGGTGTCGCTATAAAATGTAAGACGTAATATACACCTAAACATACATATACGGGAAAGAATAAAAAGAAATTATCTTGCTTATGCGTACTAGTATTCTTTGCTAACCCCATAATGTATCGACACCTTCTTTCTAGTATCTCACTATGTTACCATTATAACACACTTTTTTTTACTATTAAACATTTTATTCCCATTTTCATATAATTTATTAGGTGATTATAATGAACTTTAATTTTTCCTCCTTTTTAAATGGTAGTTTAAGAATCTTAAATATCGCCAATAAAGCTATTCCCCTTATCAAGGAAGCATCTCCAGCCATCAAAAAGATGCAAACCAAATATAAATCTCATAAACCAACTAAAGAACTTAAATATGAAAATAAACCCATAAAAAAACAGGAAGAACCTATAAATAATCTTCCCACCTTCTTTAAATAGCTTTACTGATAAGGATAACACTATCGATTAGTAAAACAATCATATTTAAGATTAAGAATACTAAATTAACCCTATTCTTAGAATTATGCATATAACATACGGTATTGATGATAACTGCTATCAAAGATGATATCGAAGAAACACCATAATTGAAAATAATATTACCTTCACTCGTAATGATATATGCCCCTAAAATAGCATTGATAAAGAATAATTCTAAACCGATATTATATTTATTATCCATATCATCACCTAATTCATTATAAAGAAAAAAGACTTGATTAGTCAACTAATTCAAGTCTTACAGTTAAGGCATCATCGCCAACTCTTTCTTTTAATTTAATGATTCTTGTATATCCACCATTTCTCTTTTCATAACGAGGTGCTAATTCATTAAATACTTTATTAACAACAGCTTTATCGTTATGTAAGAAAGCTAAAGCTTTTCTTCTAGATACTAAAGATCCATCTTTACCATAAGTGATCATCTTATCAACGAATTTTCTTACCTCTTTAGCACGAGCTTCTGTGGTAACTACAGCTTCTTTCATGATAACATCTTTAGTAATACCAGCTAATATACTTCTTCTAATTCTAGATTCTCTTCCTAGTTTTCTATACATTAGTGTTTCCTCCTACTCTAAAAATTAGTCACGGAATTTTAATCCCATTTCATTTACCTTATCGATAACTTCTTTTAATGACTTCTTACCTAAGTTTCTAATCTTCGTAACCTCTACTTCACGTTTATCGATTAGATCTTGCATCGTATGAATACCAGCTCTCTTTAAGCAATTATATGCTCTAACAGAGAACTCGATCTCTTCGATAGGTGTTTCAAGAGTCTTTGTAATAGTATCAACTTTCTTTTCCGCAATGATACCAGTAATATCTGCTATTTGATTTAAGTCAGTAATAATATTTAAATGTTCAATTAAGATACGACTTGCTAAAGCCATACATTCCTCTGGGGTAATTGATCCATTTGTATATACATACATGATTAATTTATCATAGTTTTCATTATGTCCAACACGAGCATTTTCAACTTCAAAAGCAACCTTTTCAACTGGAGAATATAGAGAGTCAATTGGTATTAAACCAACGCTTTCTCCAACGATTCTTTTGTTTTCTTTAGCATCGACATATCCACGACCATTATTAACGGTCATTTCCATCTCGATCTTTCCACCCTTAACTAGATTACAAATTACTAAATCCGGATTTACGATTTCAATATCAGCATCATGATCGATGTCACCAGCTTTTACAGGTCCTTCAGTAGATGCAGATAATCTCATAACCTTCTTTTCAGAAGAATGATTCTTAACAACAAGAGTCTTTAAGTTAAGAATGATGTTCATAACATCTTCTCTTACGCCATCGATCTTTTGGAATTCATGTAAAACACCATCGATCTTAACACTAGTAATAGCACTACCTGGCATACTAGATAACATAACTCTTCTTAATGCATTACCTAAAGTTGTTCCAAAACCTCTTTCCAAAGGTTCTAGTTCAAATTTACCATAATGTTTGCTTTCAACATATTCGGTAATTTTATATTCTGGTTTTTCAAAATTCATAATTCAATCCTCGCTCTCTAGTTTACTCATTAATTTCTTGGACGTTTTGGTGGTCTACAACCATTATGTGGAACTGGAGTCTCATCGATAATTGCGGTGATCTCTAGTCCAACTGCTTGAAGTGAACGAATAGCTGTTTCTCTACCGCCACCTAAACCTTTAACATGTACTTCAACCTTAACAACTCCAGCATCCATAGCAGCTCTACCAGCACTTTCAGCAGCAAGTCCAGCAGCATATGGAGTCTTTTTCTTTGAGCCTTTATATCCAATTGTTCCAGATGAAGCCCAGCTTATGGTATTACCATTAACATCAGTAATTGTTACTAAAGTATTATTATATGATGATGAAATATGAGCTTGTGCTTCAGGAATATTCTTTTTAATTTTTCTTTTTCTTCTATTATAAGCCATTTATAATAACCTCCATCTAATTATTTACCAACTTTTTTCTTGTTAGCAACAACTTTACCTCTACCTTTTCTGGTACGAGCATTACTTCTTGTACTTTGTCCATGTACAGGTAAACCTTTTTTATGTCTACTTCCTTGATATGAACCAATTTCCATTTTCATCTTGATGTTCATTTGAACTTCTCTACGAAGTTCTCCTTCAACAACATATTTATCAACTTCAGCTCTTATCGCATTTTCTTGTTCATTAGTTAAATCTCTAACCTTCATCTCAGGATCAATCTTAGCATCTTTACATATTTTCTTAGCTAAGCTTTGACCAATGCCATAGATAGCTGTTAAACCAATATATAAAGCTTTATCCTTTGGTAACTCGATATTCTTAATACGTGCCATATTCTTCCTCCTTAACCTTGTACTTGTTTATGTTTTGGATTTTCACAAATAACCATAACTTTACCTTTTCTTTTAATAATTCTGCACTTTGCACAGATCTTTTTAACAGACGCTCTAACCTTCATAATAAACCTCCATTTTATTTTCTAAATTTTATTATCCCATGTGTTAAATCAGTTGGTGACATCTCTACTGTAACTCTATCACCTGCTAAAATACGAATCATATTAAGTCGTATTTTACCAGAAACACGGGCCGTTACAATAACTTTATTATCTAACTCGACGGTATAGATATCGTGAGTTACGTCGATGACTTTACCTTCGACTTCAATCTTTTGCTCTTTAGCCACTTTTTCACTCTCCTGTAAGTATTTCATACCCATCTTCTCGAATAGCAACTGTATGTTCATAATGCGCTGCTGGACTACCATCTTGGGTAACGATTGTCCAATCATCATCGAGAACAGCGACATATCTCTTTCCGGCTGTTAGCATCGGTTCAACAGCGATAACCATTCCTGGTTTTAAGATAACTCCGGTATTATATTTACCAAAATTGGGTACATCTGGGTCCTCATGTAGATTATGACCTACCCCATGACCAACGAGTTCTCTTACGACTCCTAAACCATGCTTTTCGGCATATTGTTGAATTCTAGCTGATGCATTACCTAATGGTACACCTGCCTTAAGTTCCTTAAGACCAGCATATAATGCTCTTTCGGTATGGTATAAAAGATGTTCCTTTTCCTTATTGATCTTCCCAACAGGATAAGACCAAGCAGAATCAGAATGAAAGCCTTTATATAGTGTACAGATATCTAAAGTAACGATATCTCCCTCTCTTAACTTTCTTTCACTACCGATACCATGAACAACTTCATCATTAACCGATACGCAGATATTGCGAGGAAATCCCTCAAAGTTTAAGCAACTAGGAATTCCTCCATTATCCCGTATAAACTTTCCCGCTTCATCATCTAGAAACTTCGTAGTAACTCCGGGTTTAATGAATTCTTTCATATGTTGATGACACATATATGTAATATGTCCTGATTCTTTAATCAATTTAATTTCATCATCACTATAAATGTTTATCATTAGATCACACTTTCAATATTCTCAAAAGTATCCTTTGGAGTACCACTATTATCGATTGTTTTCAAGATTCCTTTATCTTCATAATACTTAAGTAAAGGTTTCGTACTCTCTAGATAAGTATTAAATCTAATCTTGAAGGTTTCCTCATTATCATCATTACGATGATCCAAAGGAACACCACAATCATCACAAATATCATCTTTAATTGGTTTCATAGCACTCTCATAACGATTATAACCACGTCCACATTTAGGACAAGTCATTCTTCCAAGAGCACGATGCATTGCTAACTCTTCATCCATATCTAAATAGATAGCAACATCTAAAGTTATTCCCAAAGAGGAAGCTAACTCATCTAAAACCTTAGCTTGGTTAACATTCCTTGGGTAACCATCTAATATAAAACCTTTTCTAGCATCATCTTGATCTAATCTCTTCTTTAAAAGTTCTGTAACGATTTCATCGCTTACTAAACTTCCACTCTTCATAATATCCGTTAATTCTAAACCTAACTTAGAACCACTAGCAACTTCACTTCGAAGCAAATCACCAGTCGATATATGAACATAATTATATTTCTTTACCAATAGATCACTTTGCGTTCCCTTACCTGCAGCAGGAGGGGCTATAAAGATTATATTCTTCATCTTCTATGTCTTCTCTTTCTACTTCCTTGATAGCTACGAGAAACAATGCTACTTTCAAGTTGTTTATAAGTTTCAAGAGCAACACCAACTACGATTAGTAATCCAGTACCACCTAATGTAGCAGCACTAGTAAGATTTGGTAATTTACCAAATAATATTGGAATAGATGCTAATATGATTAGGAAGATACTTCCTACAACTGTTAATCTTGAGATCGTACCTCTTAGATAACTAGCTGTCTTCTCACCAGGAGTAATACCTGGAATAAAGCTTCTATTCTTATCTAGGTTTTCACTCATCTCCTTTGGATTAAGTTCCATTAAGGTATATACATATCCAAAGATAAAGATAAGGACAATATATAATAAATAACCTGTAAAACTAGTATATACGATGTAATTTTCAACAAAGTTTTTATACGCTTCATTATCGATAACTTGTGCAATTATCGAAGGAAGTGTTGTAATTGCACTCGCAAAGATTACGGGCATAACACTTGCTGAATTTAATTTCAAAGGTATATATGATTGATTTTGTGAATTAGATGAATCCGTTCTCGTTGTATGTTGAATCGGAATTCTTCGTTCACTGATTTGCATATATACAACACCTATTAAAATTACTAAATAAGCAACAATAAATAGTATAAAGAGAACAATTCCTAATACTTGTGAAAAAGTATCAGCAACGATTAGTTCACGATATGCTTGAATAAATGTTGATGGTAAGGTATTAACAATACCCGCCATAATGAATAATGATACACCATTACCCAAACCCTTATTAGTAATTTGATCGGCCAACCATAGAAGAAGCGCTGTACCAGCAGTAAAGATAATCGTTGTCTTTATAACTTGTAAAGTAGTTCCTCCTAGGAAAGCAACAGAATAGATATAACCTTGGATAAAGGCAAAAGCAATACCTAAATAACGATTAATACGATTGATCTTTTGTCTTCCCGTTGCTCCTTGTTCTTTTAATTCTTTAAAGTATGGAAGTATATCCATTTGTAATAATTGAGTAAGAATTGACGCCGTAATATATGGCATAACTCCTAGAGCAAATATGGAAAAAGTCTTTAAACTTCCACCACTCATTAAGTTCAACAAATCAAGAAAACCTAAATTTTGTGTAATTTGTTTAGCACCAGGAACCATAATATGAGTTCCTAATGAGAACACTGCTAACACAAGTAGTGTGAAGTAAATTCTTTTTCGCAAATCTTTGTTATTTTTACTAAATAACCCTTTAAGACTTTTGAACATTTTAAATCACCTCTGCTGTTCCGCCTTGTTCTTCTATCTTAGTAACAGCTTTAGAAGAGAATCTATGAGCTTTTACTGTAACCTTCTTTTCTAAATTACCATTAGCTAAAACCTTGATTCCAGCTAATTCCTTTTTAACGATTCCAAGTTCATGTAATAATTCTGGAGTTACTACTGTACCATCTTCAAATCTATTTAGATCAGAGATATTGATGGTAGCATATTTAACTTCAAATCTCTTATTATTAAATCCTCTTTTTGGAACTCTTCTATATAAAGGAGTTTGTCCACCTTCGAACCATGGAGAAATGCTTGCTCCACTTCTAGATTTTTGACCATTCTCACCACGAGTAGCAGTTTTACCCATTCCTGATCCAGGTCCACGACCAACTCTTTTTCTTACCTTAGTTTCTGGAGATTTTACTAAATTTTCTAGTTTCATATTACAACTCCTCAACTTTCTTTCCACGTAACTCAGCTATTTGTTCAGCAGTACGTTCAGACTTCAAAGCTTCTAGGGTTGCCTTAGCAACATTAACCTTGGTATTTGAACCTAAAGACTTAGCTACGATATCTTTAACACCTGCTAGTTCAAGTACTGCACGAGCAGCACCACCAGCGATGATTCCAGTACCTTTAGGAGCTGGTTTAATTAAAACTCTAGCTCTTCCACATTCACCAATAGCTTCATGAGGAATAGTACGATTATCTACTAAAGAAACTCTTACTAAGTTCTTATTAGCAGCTTGTAAGCCTTTCTTAATAGCTTCTGGAACTTCATTAGCTTTACCAGTTCCAATTCCTACTAAACCTTTTCCATCACCTACGACCATAGCCGCAGAGAATCTAAAATGACGTCCACCTTTAGTAACCTTTGTTACTCTAGAGATGTTAATAACTTTTTCATCTAAAAGTTTTTTCTTAGGATCTACAACTTTTTCATTTCTTGCCATAACTAACCTCCTAAAATTCCAATCCATTTTCACGTGCAGCATCAGCTAAAGCAGCAACACGTCCATGATATTGGTATCCACCTCTATCAAATACTACAGCTTTAATTCCAGCCTTTGAAGCCTTCTTAGCTATATCAGCACCAACTAATTTAGCACCTTCAGCATTGCCACCATTCTTTAACTTAAGTTCAACGCTTGAAGAACTAACTAAGGTAGTACCCTTTTCGTCATCAATGATTTGTGCAAAAATATGAGAATTAGATCTAAATATATTTAATCTAGGACATGCATTAGTACCTTGAACTTTGGTACGAACTCTCGTATGTCTTTTTTGTCTTGCAACATTATTTGACTCTTTTTTAATCATATTCTTTCCTCCTACCTATTATTTAGATGCTTTCTTTCCTTCTTTACGTCTTACATATTCGCCTTTATAACGGATACCTTTACCTTTATAAGGTTCTGGTTCACGAATCTTACGAACATTAGCCGCAAATTCAGATACTTTTTGTTTATCAATACCACTGATAGCAATCTCAGTATTAGATGTTGCTTCAACACTTAATCCTTCTGGAACAGCAACATCAACAGGATGTGAATAACCAGCACTTACAGTAATTTTCTTACCAGAAACACCGAATTTATATCCAACACCTACAGCTTCTAATTCCTTCTTAAAACCAACAGAAACACCAGTTAACATGTTAGCAATAAGAGCATTAGTTGTACCATGTAGAGATTTAACTCTCTTAGTATCATTTTCTCTTGTAATCTTTAATTTTCCATCTTCAACAACTACTGTTATTGATTTATCAAAAGTATTTGTTAACTCTCCCTTTGGTCCTTTTACCTTAATAGTATTATCTACTACTTCACAGGTAACACCATTAGGAATAGTTAGTACTCTATTTCCTATTCTACTCATAACTAATATTTCCCCACCTACCAAACGTAAGCAAGTACTTCTCCTCCTAGTTTTTTATTTCTAGCATCTCTATCAGTCATAATACCTTCAGAAGTTGAGATTATTGCAATACCTAATCCATTTAGAACTCTAGGAAGTTCATCATGTTTAGCATATACTCTTAAACCAGATTTACTGATTCTCTTAAGTCCGGTAATAACTCTGGTCTTCTTTCCTTCAGTATACTTTAAGTTTAAAGTTAAAGTATTACCATTAGAAGCTTCAGTTACCTTATAATCAGCAATGTATCCTTCTTCCTTTAAGATTCTAGCTATTTCAACAGTCATCTTAGAACCTAATACATCAACTGTGTCATATTTCATTTGATTAGCATTACGAATTCTCGTAAGCATATCAGCTATCTTATCTTCTACCATAACTAACTTCCTTTCTACCAACTAGACTTTTTAACGCCAGGTATTTGTCCTTGATTAGCAAGTTCTCTAAAACAAATACGGCATAAACCAAACTTACGTAAAACACCATGAGGTCTTCCACATCTTTGGCAACGTGTATATTCTCTTACCTTAAATTTTTGTGGGCGAGAAGCCTTAATAACCATACTTTTCTTAGCCATACAAATACCTACTTTCTAAATGGCATTCCGAAGCCTTTTAATAACTCTAATGCTTCTTCATTAGTCTTTGCAGTTGTTACAAAGACAATATCCATTCCTCTAATTTTTAATACTTTATCATATTCTATTTCTGGGAAAATTAATTGTTCCTTAATTCCTAAAGTATAATTTCCAAAACCATCGAAAGCCTTTGGACTTATACCTCTAAAGTCACGTACACGAGGTAGAGCAACACGAATAAGCTTTTCCATAAAGTTATACATATTTTCTCCTCTTAGAGTAACCTTAGTACCAATGCTTTGACCCTCTCTTAATTTGAATCCAGCAATTGATTTCTTAGCTTTTGTTATAACTGGTTTTTGACCAGTAATGGCTTCTAGATCAGCAGCAGCTGCTTCAATAAATTTTGAATCATGACTACCTTCTCCAACACCAATATTAATAACAATCTTATCCAACTTAGGAACTTGCATTGGTGAAGTATAATTAAACTTTTCCATTAAGTTCTTTTTAATTTCATTTTCATATTTCTCTTTTAAACTATTCATTATTCTTCACCTGCTTCTTTTTTAGTAGTTTTTCTAGTAGATTTCTTTTCTTCTACTTTAGCAGTCTTAGCCTTAGTCTTTTCTTCGATAACCTTTACATTAGATACATGAATAGGTGCTTCGACACTGATAATGCCACCATTTTCATTTTGAGCACTTGGTTTCATATGTTTCTTAACGATATTGATACCACTTACTACAACTTTATCTTTTTTCTTATAAGTAGCAGTTACAGTTCCTTCTTTACCTTTATCTTTTCCAGCAAGAACTTTAACTTTATCTCCAACTTTTACCTTCATGATATCCTCCTATAATACTTCGCTAGCTAAAGATACGATCTTCATGAAATCCTTATCACGAAGTTCTCTAGCTACAGGACCAAGAACACGAGTTCCGATTGGACTCTTATCATCTTTGATTAAGACACATGCATTATCTTCAAATTTGATATGAGAACCATCTTCTCTTCTTACTCCTTCAACACTTCTTACGATTACGGCTTTAACTACTTTTCCTTTTTTAACATTGGAATTTGGAATCGCTTTCTTTACAGTACCAACTACGATATCTCCAATGTTTCCATATTTAACCTTACTACCGCCTAATACTCTGATGACTAATAGTTCACGAGCTCCAGAGTTATCGGCAACCTTTAATCTAGTTTGTTGTTGTACCATAATAACCCTCCTTAAGCAACGACAGCTTTTTCTATTACTTCAACAAGTTCATATCTCTTAGTCTTAGATAATGGTCTTGTAGATAATAGTCTAACTGTGTCCCCAACCTTCGCTATATTTTTTTCATCATGAGCAGCGTATTTTTTAGAATATTTAACTCTCTTATGATAAAGAGGATGATTTCTATAAGTTTCAACTAAAACGGTTATCGTTTTATCATTAGTAGCACTTACTACTTTTCCAATTAATTCAGTTCTTTTAGTTTCGCTCATTATTCATTACCTCCTTCGTTTGCTCTTTCAGCTAAAATAGTTTTCATTCTAGCAATATCTTTTCTAGCAGCTCTGATTCTATGAGGTTTCTCTAAAGAAGCAGTAGCTTGCTTCATACGCATATCGAATAATTCATTCTTTAATTCTTCGATCTTTTTGTTAATATCTTCAGTGGACATATTTCTAATTTCACTAGTCTTCATTAGCTTCACCACTTTCTTCTTTCTTTACAAATCTCGTCTTAACACTAAGCTTATGAGATGCAAGTCTTAATGCTTCACGAGCAACAGCTTCTTCAACGCCGCCAATCTCAAACATGATCTTGCCTTCCTTGACAACAGCTGCCCATTCATTAACGTTACCTTTTCCGGTACCTTGTCTAGTTTCTAATGGTTTTTGTGTTCTTGCTAAATGAGGGAAGATATTGATCCAAACTTGTCCACCACGTTTCATATAACGGGTCATAGCGATACGTGCTGCTTCGATTTGACGAGCAGTGATATATCCACCTTCCTTAGCTTGTAATCCATATTCACCGAAAGTTAATTCGGTATTTCCCTTAGCATGTCCTTCATAAGAAATTCTATGAGGTTTACGATATTTAGTTCTTTTTGGCATTAACATCGTCATTACCTCCTTCGTTTTTAACCTTCTTATTTAAGATTTCACCTTTATAGATCCATACCTTAACACCAATCTTACCATAAGTAGTATCAGCTTCAGCAATAGCATAATCTACATCAGCTCTAATCGTTTGTAGAGGAACAGTACCTTCAGTATATCCTTCAGTTCTTGCCATTTCAGCTCCACCTAGACGACCAGATACAGAAGTTTTAATACCTTTAGCTCCAGCCTTCATCGTGTTCTTAATAGCTTTCTTTTGAACATTACGGAAGTTACCTCTATTTTCGATTTGCTTAGCAATTGATTGTGCAACCAATTCCGCATTTAAATCCGGATTCTTTACTTCATTAATCGTAACGAATACGTCTTCCTTACAAACCTTCTTAATCTTAGCTCTTAACTTTTCGATGTCTTCTCCACCACGTCCGATAATAATACCAGGTTTAGCAGTAGAAATCTTAACATCTACTCGATTATTCTTTCTTTCGATAAGGATTTCGGAAACAGCAGCATCCTTTAATTCCTTTTGTAGGAATTCACGAATCTTAATATCATTATTTAATGATTTAACATATTCATCTTTTTCAGCATACCATTTAGATTGCCAATCCTTATTTACTCCAAGTCTTAATCCTCTAGGATCTACCTTTTGTCCCATAATTAAGCCTCCCTACCGTCACTAACTTTAACAGTTATATGACTCGTTCTTTTATCTCTTCTGTCTACTTTTGTTCTAGAACCAATCTTAACTCTCTTATAAACAGGTCCTGGATTTACAAAGCATTCAGATATTACTAAATCTTCTGCCTTAGCTCCAAAGTTGTTAGTGGCATTGGCCATAGCTGACTCTAATACTTTAAGGATAAGTCTACTAGATTTAGTGTTAGTATTTTTTAATATTCCCACAGCTGCGATAGCTCTTTTACCTCTGATCAAATCCATTGTCATACGGCATTTACGAGGAGCTACCATAGCACTTTTATGTATTGCATAAGTTTCCATCTAATAACCTCCTACTTTTGTCCTGCATGTCCGCCAGCTTTACGAGTTAAAGCGAATTCTCCTAATTTATGACCAACCATATCTTCAGTTATATATACTGGAATAAATTCCTTACCATTATGAACAGCTATAGTATGACCAACGAAATCAGGGAAAATAGTTGAACGGCGTGACCAAGTTTTAACAACTTCTTTTTTATTTGCTTCATTCAATTTATTAATTTTCTTCATTAGACTTTCATCAATGAAAGGTCCTTTTTTCAAACTTCTTGCCATAAAATCACCTATTTCTTCTTACTAACAATTAACTTGTTAGAAGCTTTCTTTCCTTTACGAGTTTTATATCCAAGTGCTGGTTTACCCCAAGGTGTAACTGGAGCTTTTCTACCGATAGGTGCACGACCTTCTCCACCACCATGAGGGTGATCATTAGGGTTCATAACAGAACCACGGTTGGTAGGACGAATACCCATATGACGTGTACGTCCAGCTTTACCAATATTTACTAGCTCATAATCTTCGTTACCAACAACACCAACAGTTGCCATACAAGTACCAAGAATCTTTCTTGTCTCACCACTTTGTAAACGAACGATTACATATTTACCATCACGTCCTAAGATTTGAGCACTTTGTCCAGCAGAACGAGCAATTTCTCCACCCTTACCAGGTTTAAGCTCAATATTATGAACTAAAGTACCAACTGGGATATTTTGAAGTTGCATTGCATTACCAACTTTAATATCAACAGCTTCACCAGCTTCAATAATCATACCTACTGTTAAATCTTTAGGAGCTATAATATATCTCTTTTCACCATCTAAGTAATGAATCAAAGCGATATTAGCATTACGATTTGGATCATATTCGATTGATGCAACCTTACCAGTAACACCAAACTTATTTCTCTTAAAATCGATTAAACGATATTTTCTTTTAGCACCGCCACCAATATGTTGAACAGTCATTCTACCTTGATTATTACGACCACCTGTTTTAGTCTTCTTTCTTAAAAGAGATTTTTCAGGAGTAGAAGTAGTAATTTCTTCATTAGTTAAAGTAGACATTCCTCTACGACCATTGGTCGTTGGTTTATATTTCTTTATACCCATAAGTAATCCCTCCTACTATATTTCTATAGCATAACCGTCAGCTAAAGTAACGATAGCTTTCTTATAAGTTTTAGTTTTTCCGGTGTATCTTCCAACTCTTTTATCTTTAGCTTTTGTATTTAGAGTTCTTACACTGCTAACCTTTACATTGAATGCGCTTTCAATAGCATCAGCTATTTGCGTCTTATTAGCACTCTTTTGAACCTTGAAAACATAAGTTTTACCATCAGATCCTAATGATGCACTTTTTTCCGTAATAACTGGAGCAATAATTATATCTTTCATTATTTAAGCGCCTCCTCTACATAAGACATCGTATCAACATCACATACTAAAGTATCAGCATTAACGATATCATATACATTTAATTCATCAGCCATTAAAACAGCAACATATCCTAAATTTCTTGTAGCTAAGTATAATTTTTCAGCATCATGAGTACTTACGAATAATACCTTACCTTCTAATTTAAGAGTATCTAATAGAGCTAATGCATCTTTAGTCTTGCAAGCCTTTAATTCTAATGAATCAACGACTACTAACTTCTTATTAGCAAGCTTATCAGCTAAAGCTGTCTTTAAAGCTAATCTTCTTTCTTTTCTATTAATCTTGAATGAATAATCTCTTGGAGTAGGTCCAAATACGATTCCACCACCTCTATAGTGTGGAGCACGGATACTACCTTGACGAGCATTACCAGTTCCTTTTTGTCTGTATGGTTTCTTTCCACCACCAGATACTTCACTTCTACCCTTAGTAGATGCAGTACCTTGTCTTAAAGAATCCATTTGTAAACGAATTGCTTTCTTTAAAACAACATCGTTTCCTTCAATCTTCCAAATCTCATCATTAATTTCTAAATCTTTTACTTTTGAACCCTTAAGGTCTATTACATTAACTTTAGTCATTGTCTTCTTCTCCTCTCAGCTCAAAAATTATGCCTCTGTAGCCTCAGCTACAGTTTCTTCAGCTTCCTTTGTAGTCTCTTCAGCTTCAGGAGTAACTTCTTCAGTAGTTTCTACTACTTCTTCCTTAACTTCCTCTTCTGGAGCAACTACCTTTTCTTCCTCATTAATGATGATTTCTTTAGGTTCAGCCTTTCCACCTTTAACAGCAGATCTGATTAGAACCAAAGATTGTTTTGGTCCAGGAATATTTCCACTTACCAAAATATAATTATCTTCAACACATACTTCGATAATTTCTAGGTTTTGAATAGTTACGGTATCAGTACCCATATGTCCTGATAACTTCTTACCTTTCAAAACACGCATTGGACGCATGGTTCCTAATGAACCTGGTCTTCTATGATATCTAGAACCATGAGTTTCCGGTCCTCTAGATTGTCCATGACGTTTGATTACACCAGTATATCCTTTACCTTTAGAAGTACCAGTAACATCAACCTTTTCTCCAACTTCAAATGTATCAGCAGTTATCGTACTTCCTAGAGTATAACCTTCAGTAGAATCAACTCTTATCTCTTTTAAGAAGCGCTTAGGAGATACATTAGCTTTTTTTGTATGGCCTATTTCAGCCTTATTAGCATTCTTTTCCTTTTTATCAACTACAGCTAATTGAATTGCATTGTAACCATCAGTTTCAACTGTTTTAATTTGCGTTACAACATTTGGTTCAACCTCAACTACAGTGACAGGAATAACTTTTCCATCTTTCGTAAATTTCTCGGTCATCCCGATCTTACGTCCTAAGATTCCTTTCATTTTCTTTTCCTCCAATTAATATTTTTTAATTACATTGTTTTAACATCGATTTCTACACCACTTGGTAAATCCAAATGAGTTAAGGCATCCATAGTTTCTTTACTAGGTTCCTTGATATCGATTAATCTCTTATGAGTACGCATTTCAAATTGTTCACGAGAATCTTTGTATCTATGAACAGCTTTTAAAACCGTAATCTTTTGAATCTCTGTTGGTAGAGGTACTGGACCAGAAATATTTCCACCCGTTCTCTTAACAGTTTCAATGATTCTTGCTACCGCAGTATCAAGAACTCTGTGATCATAAGCTTTTAATCTTATTCTAACTTTTGACATTTTACATGTTCTCCCTTCGTCTATATCTAGTATAAACATAGCTCCGTACAAATTAACCTGAACGCACTTATATATGCAACTCTTCCTAGTGTGTCAGCAACCTCGCACATCACAGCCAGTTAAACTATTTACCATTATACATTAACAAAATATTAAAATCAACCCTTTTTTAGCACTTTAGAAAAGAAAAATGACAAGTAAATTTACCCCAACTTTGTAAAGTAAATTTTATTTGACAAAAAAAGATAAAGACTACGCTTTCTTTATCTCTTCAATATATGTATTAACCTTTTGTGCCCACTTACTACTTGAGGCATATTTACTAGCCATCTTATCCGGTGTATCAAGTCCTGGCTCAAAATAATTATAATAGATAATATTCAAGTATGATTCAATTCCCTTATCCAAATTATCATATTGGCTATAGGAACTACCATTACAAGAACCATTACCTTTAAGGCCACCAATATTATTGCATTCGACCGTTAACTTCGAGCATCCCCATTTACACCCAGTCTCCAAAAGGACAATAGCAACACTTAGATATGGATCTAATCCCGTTCTTCTCGTATAATCAGCAAAGAAATAACCGGTATTTGTAAGATATGATCCCAAGGATTTATTAAGCTTATTGGTAAGCTCCGTAATCGTCATCCCATCATAGATGATCGAACCATCATCTTTAATCGTTGGTGCTATCTTATAAGGAAACTCATAAGTAATTGAAGGCAATTCCATTACCTCATCTTCACGATAATTCATAATAACAGATGCTAAGGGATCATATGTTGTATCAATCTTCTCAGTTGTTGCTTTAGCATACTTAATATCACTATTCTTATCTTGTTCATATGTTTTAATATCTGTCGTAAAATAAATCTTCTTTATTCCTAAGACCAATATAAAACATGAAAGAAATGCTAAGGAAATAATAGCAACTTCTTTACGATATTTAAAAGTCATATATAACCTCTATTCTCTATTAGTATACTATTATCATATCATGAAAGTATTATCTTTTCAATAAACTAAAAGGTCATCAACCGATGACCTTCTTTAATTCTTTCTTACTATTTACAAATTGAACAATATCAGATGTATCTTTAAGTTCCTTAAAATATTGCTTTTCAACAATATAATCGATTGAACTTTGATATCCATCTATTTGTGCTAATTCTCTTTTTAAATGTGCTATTTCATAACGTATACGATCTAATTCACTACTACTTGTAAAAGATAATTCTTCAGCATCATGTAAACGATTATAAGTATCTACTAGAGCAGCTCTTGTTTCTCTTCTACTAGCAAATAGATTCTTAAGAGCACCAATATAACCTTTAAAATCAATCTTTTCTCCCGTTATTATTCTTGGGAATAATTCGATTAAAGTATTAGCAGCATCGACTTCCAATAATAAAGCTATTACAAAAACCCATGCTATTGGTGAACCAATTACAACTTCCATAATAGCAAAATAAGTTAATACAAATCCCGAAGGGATTGCTATTAAAGGTAATAGCATATGTAATCTTCTAATTGGACTTTTTACGATATAATCCAATTCCTCACGAGATTCATAATCATCTCGTAATAACATTGCCTCCCTTTCTTTAGTTTGGCAATCATCTTCCAATCTTCTTTCCTTATCTTCAAGCACAATTAAATTGTTCTGGTCTTCTTCCTTAATTTCATCTAAAGCTTGACCAATCAGTTTTATTTCCATTGTATTTATTTTCTTTCCTTTCTTAATTGGATGCCATACATATTACTATATTTTATGTTGATAGTCAAGTTTGATGAGCATAAAAAAACAGCTATAAAGCTGTTCTATTAGATTTTCTTAAATAAGTTCTTTCTATTTACTGCTACTAATGCTAATGCACATAATCCAGCAATAATACCAAATTGAACAAAGTATTGATTAACACCTGTTTGAACATTCTTAACACAAGTACTTTGAGTCTTTGCATCTTCTACTTCAGTACAACTAGGATCTTGTTCACCAATTGCTGTCCATACATATTCACCATTACAATCATAGCAAGAGAACTTATCACCAGCATCTCTTTCTACACAGTCATATGTTTTATCAGCATATAGTACTGGGATGAATGC
>CANQQK010000010.1 GCA_947626015.1 uncultured Bacilli bacterium
AGATTACCCATAATCGGCATGATGATATTAGCTAGTATATTAGCATTCTTAGTATTTTCAAATAATTCTTCATTTAATTTATCAAAATCATGCTTGACCTCTTCTTCATGCGTAAATACTTTGATAACCTTTTGACCATCGATCATCTCTTCGATATAGGAATTAACCTTAGCGATCGACTTTTGTCTTTCGATAAAATATTTGGAAGATTTCTTACCAATCTTACGGGCAACAATCAACATTAAAAAGACCCCAACAACGATAACCATCGTTAGATATAGATTTAAAATAAGCATCGAAATAAAACCAGCAATAATGATGATACCATTAGCAACACAGTTAGGAATACTTTGACTGATCATCTCTCTTAAGGCATCAGTATCATTGACATAATAACTCATAATATCACCATGATTATTATCATCAAAATACTTGATAGGTAACGTTTCCATATGAGCAAACATATCATCCCTAATCATCTTTAAGACACCTTGGCTTACATTAACGGTTAAACGGGAATATAAAAGTGTTGTAATAACCCCAACAACATATACCAAACCCATAAAAGCAATGGCATATAATAAAGACGTAAATACGGGATTTTTTACATGCATCAAAGGCGTTATATAATCATCAATCAATGTTTGTAAGAATAATTGTCCATATACATGACATACCGAACTAATGATGATACATAAAATGATAAACATTAGTTGAAAGCGGAAATGTTTAAAGATATATTTTAATAATCTTATTAAGGTATGTTTTTTATTTCCTTTTTTCATGTTCATCACTTCCTTTGACTTGTGAATTATAAACATCTTGATAGATCTTATTATGTTTTAATAGATTTTTCGGTGTATCAAAAGCATCGATACGACCATTATCTAAAACGATTACCCGATCACAATCCTCAACACTCGATATTCTTTGGGCAATAATGATCTTGGTAACATCCGGAATATATTTACGATAATACATTCTAATTAAAGCATCTGTTTTCGTATCAACAGCACTTGTAGAATCATCTAGGATTAAGATCTTTGGTTCCTTTAATAAAGCACGAGCAATACATAATCTTTGCTTTTGGCCACCAGAGACATTGGTACCACCTTGATCGATATAGGTATCATATCCATCTTTAAACTTTTCAATGAATTCACTAGCACAAGCAATCTTACATACCCGGTCCAAATCTTCCTTCGTGGCATCCTTCTTACCCCAACAAAGGTTTTCTTTAATCGTTCCACTAAATAAGACATTCTTTTGTAAGACCACACTGATTTTATCACGTAAGATTTCTAGATCATAATCTCTAACATCAATACCACCTACAGAGATTGATCCATGAGTAACATCATAAAGACGGGGTATTAGATTGACTAAACTACTCTTACTACTACCAATACCACCAATGATACCAATCATCTCGCCACTTTTAATGGATAGATTGATATCTTTTAAGACCTCTTTACCACGGTGATAAGCAAAGCTTACATCCCTAAATTCAATTGAACCATCCTTAACCTCTTTAATGGGACTTCTCTTACTTTGAATACTAGGTTTCTCATTTAAAACTTCGATAACTCTTTCAATAGAGGGAATCGAAATAATACAAGTTACATAAACCATCGATAACATCATTAAACTATTTAAGATTTGCGCAGCATAAGTAATAACTCCGGTTAATTCACCTGTTGATAGGGAACCCGCAATAACATATCTGGAACCTAAAAGACAGATTAAAACGATAGCAGAATAGATACATAAACGCATTATTGAGGTATTTAAAGCCACCAACTTCTCTGCTTTCATAAAGTGATCATAGATCTTATCCGAAATATTATTAAACTTCTTAATCTCTGTATCCTCTTGAACAAAGGATTTAACAACTCTAATACCACGAACATTCTCCTGTACATTATTGTTCAAATCATCATAGGTACGAAAAACCGTTTCAAATGATGGATGCGCCTTATTAGCAATCAAGATAAGTAAGAACCCCAAGATGGGCGCTACGATCAAGAAGATAAGCGCTAAATGGGCATTGATCATATAAACCATAAACAAGGAAAAGATAAACATCATTGGTGCTCTAATGGCAATCCTAATAAGCATTTGATACATCATTTGAATATTATTAACATCCGTTGTAAGACGCGTTACCAAACTCGATGAGGAAAACTTCTCAATATTAGCAAATGAGTAATCCTGAATCTTATAAAACATATCATGTCTTAAATTCTTAGCCGCACCACTTGATGCAATCGCGGCAAATTTTCCGGATAACCATCCAAATAATAAGGAAAAAAGCGAAATGACGATTAAGATACCACCAATCATTATGATGGTATGCATATCATTTTGATTGATTCCATCATCGATAATCTTTGTCATCAATACCGGAATCAATACATCAAGGATGACTTCTAATGAGACAAAGATAGGTGTAAGGATACTTACAACTTTATATTCCCTTACACTTTTTAATAACTGTTTTATCATGTCAAACACCACTCTTCTTTTATTTTTACCCTTAAAAATTATAACACAAGATATTTCCTTGAGAGCAAAAAAGTACCTAACTCCTCTAGAATTAGGTAAACTTTTCATCTTCAATATAACATAAAAACGACTAATCCTCTAGCCGTTTATTTATAACTCATAAATCTGAATTAAATAAAATTATCGATTATCACAAGTGCCACCAATACTTATAATATAATCTTCCATTGCCGTAAGTAAATCAACCGCACTATCATAATCTTCTATATTAATCTTACTATTTTCCATTAATTCTTTTTCTTGTTCTTGGGTTTTATTATCTATAATATTAAAATCAATTGGTTTCTTATTATAATCAGAAGTACAATTTGGAACTTCATACCATTTTTTATATTCGTAATTACAATCTTGCTCTATTATAGCATTCAATCTTAATCTCTTACCATTATAATCACATTTATTCATCGTAAGTGCTATCGGAGGATTATCTTTATCAACATTATTAATTCCTCGATAATAATCTATTGTTTCATATATTTTTAAACCAATAATTAAAGCAACTAAAGCTATAATAATAATTATAAGAACAACGATAATTATTTTTAATACTTTATTATTTTTTATCTTTTTATTAATATCTTTTATCATTTCTTTGTCACCTTTTAATAAAACATCTAGAGAAACCTTAAACTTATCACTAATTGTAATTAGTGTTTCAATATCTGGATAATTTTTTCCATTTTCCCAATTTGAAACAGTTTGTCTTGTTACATTTAAAACTTCTGCAAACTGTTCTTGTGACATTTTATTATCCTTTCTTATTTTTAAAATTTTATTACCCAGATTCATAAAATTTCCTCCTTTCATAAGAACATAATAAAAGATAATCTAAAATAATTATAGCAAACTTATTTGACAATACTAGCAAGAATTTCTTGCATATTAAATAACAATTAAAAAACTAGATACAAGATCTAGTAATAATCACAAATTGGTAGCGACGGGGGGGATCGAACCCTCGACCTACCGGGTATGAACCGGTCGCTCTAGCCAGCTGAGCTACATCGCCATTTAAAGTAAGCAAGTTAATAATAACAAATATTTATTTCTTAGTCAATAGATTTTCCCGAAAAAAAGGATATAAATTAGTTCAATTTATATCCTGGAATAGCTAACTTTTCAATCTCTAATTTTAAGCCCTTGATATCATTGGTAGCAACCTTCGCTGCTGCTTGGTAGGCATTACCTCCCCCACCATACTCGCTCATGATCTTACCAACGGGAATTCTTCCCTTACTACGAGCTGAAATACCCACAAGGCCTTCTTTGATATAACCGAGTACAAAGGCGGCATCCATCCCCTTTAATTCGATCAAATAATCAGCCGCTTTGGCAAGCTCCACGATCGTATAGATCATCTCAGGATCATCCTTATTTAAAGCAATCGCCACATTAAATAATTCGATGTCACTTTTGCTAACAAGGCCATGTACCCTTAAAGCGGACGTACTCTCACTACGGAAGATATCATTGACGAATTCGAGTGATGCCCCCGAAGATAACATCTTTGAGACATTCTTCATCGTCTTTGAGGAAACCTTACCCTTGCGAAAACTATCCGTATCTAAAACGATACCTGAAAGCAAATAATCAGCTAAGAAGAGATCATTATCAGCTTTATGATGACTATTGCGCCCAATAACCCTGATTCCCCATTGACGAAGCAATTCATAGGTTATCTCTGAGGCACTCGATACATCACTAAGAACACACATGTTTTCACCCTTAATGCTATTGCTATCAAGATCATGATGATCGATTACAATCAAATCACTAAACATTGCTAAATTCTTGATAGGTATCATACTAGCTTTATTCGTATCACTAACGATTAATAAAGACTTTTTATTGCTTATAATTGTTGGTATCTCCCTTGGTCTTATAATATTGATATTAGTTGGTAAATCAGCAAAGATATTTATGAGTGAACTATCTAATTTACCACTCTCATCATCTATCACAATATAGGTATCTTTACCCATACTTTTACTTATCGTATATAACGCTAATGAAGAAGACATAGCATCAACATCAGGATTGATGTGAGGACTTATAATAACACATTCATTATCCTTCAATAATCGTTCTAAAATACTCTTCAATTCTTGAACAGATTTTATCATTTTCCACCTCATGAAAGATATTATATACATTTCTTTATTTTAGTCAACTTGACAAAATAAAAAATATAAAAATAGTACGATAATTCGTACTATTTAGTAAGATACAACGTTTTACCATTATCGAGCTTTACTCTAATCGCTACCGCTACACAATAATCATATTTATTATAAGCTTCGATAATATTGAATTCCATCACCTTATTTAATTTATATTCTTCAGGAACATAAATATTCAAATCATTATTTTCACTAGTAGCTCTTTCGATCAAATCATGATAATCTTCATTAGCTTCTAATTCTTCAAGGGTTAAAGCTTCATTAAATTTTAAGATATAGGTATCATTCCAATCATCAAAGTTTTCGCTATAATGAGTTATCTTTAGATCACTCTTACGCTCTTTTTCTTTACTATAACCCTTTTCAACGACCAATTTAGCGGTCTTTTTAACTTCATTACCGAATTGATCTTTGATAGAAAGCTTAACATCATAGGTTCCTGGTGAAGAAGTATCGATATCCTTTTCATTTAAGATTTCCGTTGTACATGGCATGGAATAATCTTCACAACTTGCTAAGAAATCACTTGGTTCAATCTCTTCATCCACACCAATCTTATTTTCTACTAGTTCCACCTCTGGAGCTTTGGTATCAACGACATGAAGTGTTCCCTTTTTAACGATGGATTTATATTTAACTCGATAATTGAAATCCCCAATCATATCGAATTTACCATCTTCATCTAAGGATACTTCATTGAATATCAAAAGATAATCATCTTCATCGATTACTTCATTTGTAACATAATCTTTAACATTTTTGGAAATCTTCGAACCAATCTCAAACTCTAAATCCTTCTTAAGATTAAAGGTTAAGGTTTTACTAGCATAGATAAAACCACCAACCAAGATTATTAAGACGATACCTATAATAAGACAGGTTCTTTTAACACTCTTAGTACTCGTCTCTTCAAAATAAAAATCTTCATCCTTCATATTATATCCACCTTGAGAAATAGATATTGCGCGTAAAACCAACTTCATAGTTGTCGAATACCTTGATGATCCAGTTAACTATCGCTACTAAAATATCCTCATCCTTTCTTATTCTAATCTTTTTCATCTCTTCCCTTAATTCCTTACGAAAGAAATAATCATCGATATATTTATATAAAACAACATCTAATTGTTCTAATTTCATAACCGCATTCTTATTATTAAGATCGACCTTAAAGACATAGTCTTCATAGACACTCAATAACTTCTTCGATAACTCATCATCATCAAAGAATTCAAAATTAATAATCTTATAGAAATTAGGACAATGTTTCAATATCTGTTTATTCTTATTCATACCTATCCACCATAAATAAATTATACAATATAATTATTATTTATACAAATAAAAAGAACACTCTATAAAGTGTTCTAAAGAAATCTTATTAGTCTTCTTTCTTAGTTTCAATAACTTCTTTTCCTTTGTAATAACCGCATTCAGTACATGCTCTATGTGCTTTAATAGGAGCACCACATTTAGGACAAGAAATAACTCCAGGTAATTCTTTCTTTAAATGAGTACGACGCATTCTCTTTTTAGTTTTACTAGTTCTTCTAAATGGAACTGCCATATATCTTCACTCCTTCCTTCGTAGTTATATCTTTAATCACTACTTACTAATTCCCAACCATCACCATGGATATCGTGAGAACTTATTCCCTCTTTTACAACCCTAATAGGGACTTCCGATACAATATTTTCCCATAATAATGGTAAAATATCAAGTGTATTTTTATTTTTATTATAAAAAGTATCAAAATTTCCCATGATTTCATCGATATCAACGGCAAAATCATAAGAAACCTCCTCTAAAGAGATGGCACAAGGTAAGATAAACGTTCCCTTGACCTTTAAATTAGCTACTAATTCATCTTGATAATTGATATCGATACTTCCCGTAACATGAACATCTTTAATATCGATAATATCCGCATTTATATAATATTCATTCGGTATAATAACATCTTCATCGATATCAACATGATTATAATTATTTAATTTAAATAGATCGATCTTCATATTACTTCATTCGATTCATTTGACTCATTACTTGTTTAATTTGTTTACTATTAGGTTTTCTACCCATACTACTCATTAAATTTTCAATCATCTTTTCATTAATAGGGGGATTTTTCTTTAAGTAGTTTTCCATAAAACGACGACATCCAAAGAAACCAATAATGGCACCTATTATTAATCCAACTAATACTAATAAAATATCATGTAACATAATATCTCTCCTCTTTATAAACCTATTATATCTTATTTATATTTTTTAAACAATACTATTCATAGACGATAAGTTCATGTTGACTTCGGGTAACAGCAACATAATATAGATAAGCATCACTAGAAAAATTATTGATAATAATAGCTGAATCAAACTCTAAACCTTTTACACCATAAGCTGGTGCTACAACCAATTCCTTAGAGAACTTTTCGGTATCGATATCGATAACGGATACCTTAGAATATTTTTTCTTAAGTTCACCAGCTATCAACTTAGCTTCTTCGATCGTATGCGTTATAACTGCAACACTCTTATATTTATTCTTAAGATATACGATATCTTTACCAATATGATTGATATCCTTTAAATCTCTTCTAATAACTGGTAGATTAACTTTATTTCTAATGGCACTAACATGAGATAATCCCAATATTTGATTAGCATATTCAATGATTTCGGGACTTGAACGATACGTCTTATTGAGTTCTAGATAAGTACTCTTCTCTTTAAATATTCCAAGTAGTACATTTAAATTATCGTAGTGATAATAAGGATTAACGGTTTGATTAACATCACCTAAGATGGTAAAATTAGCATTCTTAAATATTCTTGAGAGAATCTTATATTGTAAATAGGTATAATCTTGAGCTTCATCGATAACGACTTCTCTTACATGTACTTGATAAGGATAACCTTCCAATAAACATTTTAAATAGATAAATGGGGTTGCATCTTCATAATTGATAATCTTATTATTGATATTATGAATATTTTCATTTCTTCGATACATATAAGGATAGATATCGGTAAATATTAAACTATCAAAGAAAGAACGATATATCTCTTTATAATTTTTGGAAAAATTAGCTATCTTATATAATCTTGATGTAATAGCAATTAAATCCTTAGCAGTACCCTTATAATAACGATTATTGATCTTTTCGGCAATTAAAGATACTCTTTCAAATAATGGTTTATTATCATATCTTTCATGTAATAATTGATTTAATTCCTCTATAGGTATAACTTGTTCTTTATATTCTAGATCACCAATAAATCTTGATGCTTTAGTATAAAAGGTAGCAAACTTCTCTAAAGCTGGTATTATGGCATCACTAAGTTTAAAACGAATAATATCATTATCCTGTCTAACACCTTTATAATATCTTTCTACGAATGATGAATATGATTCAACCCTCGTATATTCATTTATGAAGGAAGAAGCAAAACTATGATAGGTTGTTTGTAAGGTATTATCTTCACCTAGATCCGGTAAGACATTTGAGATATATTCGGTGAAGACATCATTTGGAGAAAATATTAATACATTACTACTGGTTAGATATTCCAATTTATATAAAAGAAAAGCAATTCGATGTAATGCTACACTAGTCTTCCCTGAACCTGCTATTCCTTGAACGATAATGGTCTTTGATTTTTCATCTCTAATAACCTTATTTTGTTCAGCTTGAATGGTATTGACGATATTCTTCATCTTATCACTACTATTCTCTGCTAAAACCCTTTGTAAGAGATCATCATCGATATTGATATTGGTATCAAAGACATGCTTTAATTTAGCATTTTCAATCAAATATTGTCGTTTACGCGTAATAATACCTGATTCCGTTCCTCCTGGTGAAGTATATGATGCTTCTCCTAATTCGAAATCATAAAATAGACTGGAAATTGGCGCACGCCAATCCATAACCAAATAGTCCATATCTTTTTTAACAGCACTGATGCCAATATAGATAGGTTCATCATTAAAGATAATCGATGCAAAATAAGGATTATCTTTGACCTTATATAGTTTACGAACCCGATCGGTCTTTTCATTAAGGATACTGATCTTTAAATCATTATCACTAACGAAAGCCATGCGTTCTCCTTTATCCATCTCTTGTTCGATTTCCCAACGCAATCTTTGAAATTCTTTTAGTTTAGCTCCTTCTTCGGTTAAATTAACACCCAAATCATCGATTTGCCGTTTAATCTCTTTAACCGTTTCGTCAAGTTTCTTTTCTTCAAGCAATAGATCTTCTTTACTTAAATTCATAATACCTCCTATTACTTTTGAAAACTAAGCATTTTCATTATATAAAAAAGCAAATAAAAATACAATAATTTTTTTATTGTACTTTTATCTATTTACAAGTTTATCTTTCATGATAGGTTTTGGCTAAGGTTTTAACATCGGTTTTTAAAGTTACTTCGGCTTCAATACCATTATCATGAAGAATATCTTCTGCTAATTCATTATTAAGATCATTGAGATTTCTTTCATATTCGATAATGCTTTCACGAGTATCGCTGATCTCTTCATTTACTTTGTCACATAGACGACTTACTTCTCTTAAGATTTCCTTTAAAGTCATCTTATCAAGATCCACATCTTCACCAATAACATCTTCGATCTTTTTAAGCGTTAAATGACGGTGACGTAAACCTAGATATTCTTTAACATCATTATGGATTGATGCAATAAAGGAACCTAATCCCACACCAATAGATATTGGGATAATGGTACTATTATGAAGAAAGAATAAGAAGATGAAATCCATTAAACCAAATGCTAATAAAAAGATGATAATTGCTAAAAGCATATTCTTTTTAAAACGATTTATACCTTTATCAACATAATCATTTTCGGCATCAAATAGAAATGTTCCACGATAGGTTTCAATATATTCATGTAGTATTTTATAGATATCTTCATATTTTTCCCTTTTTTCATTAAGATTAGCTTCAGTATTGATTGCATTTCTTAGAGAACGATATGATTCTAATAGATTACTCATCTTCTTCACCTCGATTATATCTTAATGCTAAAGAGCGATTGGTATTAAATTGAACCGTTGCTTCTTCAAAATCAAAGGGAACATCGATTCCTTCACTCTTATAAGCATCATCCATTTTTGTCTTTAATAAGGAAATAAATCTTTCCTTTAAATCTTCCATTTTAGTAGCATTCTTCTTTTGTTCATCATCTAAGGTTTTAATAACCTCTTTTAATTCCTTTAATGATGCAATAAAAGAAGATTTATTTTCATTTAAAGTTTCATCATCATGGCGATATTTCTTGATGATACGGACGGCATTGATGATTTGTTTAGAGACAATTAAATAATAAACAATTATGGATAAGATAATATTACCTAAACTATATGCTGGTGATAAAAAAGCTAAAGCAACATTTAAAAGTACGATTATGATGGTACTTATAGGTAGAGAATTATTCATCATATTTAAAGCTTCATCATAATCACTTTGTTCATTTAAATGTTCCATATATAAACTTTGAGTTTCCTTATCTAAGTTTTCTAACAACGCCAAAAATTCTTGATTTTTGTTTTCTAAATTAGATGCTATAGCAGCATTAGCGCGGCTTAAACGAATATATTCGGTAAGTATTCCGTTGATATATTTCATAGTATCCCCCTCTTTTTTTCACACTATTATACGCAAAATAAAAAAATATTCAAGGTTTATTCCTTGAATATAAAGACATAATCTAATATTTGAACTTCATCACCACGTTTAGCACCCAAGCGTTCGAGTTCATCTTCGACCCCCATACCACGAAGTTTACGACCAAATCTTTCTACGGATTCATCTTCATTGAAACGGGTCATATAGAAAAGATTTTCAATCTCTTTGCCACTTAATACCCAAATATTATTATCTCTTTTAATCGTAAAAGGTTTGGCATCATTATATTTATATAAGATATGACTTTCTTTAAGGGTCTTATCTTCATATAATTTAACCTCTTCTAGAGAATCTACTAATTCTTGAAGTCTTTTAATAAGAGGTTCTAATCCTTCATTTAGATAAGCACTAATTGGAAATATTTCTTCATCCGGATATTTCTTTTTAAACTCTTGAAGATTTTTATTGGCATCTTCAAGATCCATTTTACTAGCAATAATAACATGAGCTTTTAAAAGAAGTTTTTCGTCATATTTGCCAAGTTCTAATTTGATTTTTTCATAATCTTCGATCGGATTTCGGCCTTCACTTCCACCCATATCGATAACATGAGCGATGACTTTGGTACGCATCGCATGACGTAAGAACTTATGACCTAGACCAACACCTTCACTGGCACCTTCAATAAGACCAGGTAAATCGGCCATGACAAAGCTTTTACCATCCTTTGATTTAATGACTCCCAAATTGGGATTTAAGGTCGTGAAGTGATACGCACCAATCTTGGCATTACAGTTGCTAATCATATTGATAAGGGTTGACTTACCAACACTTGGCATCCCGATTAAACCAACATCAGCTAAGACCTTAAGTTCACAGCGAACATTGAGTGTTTCTCCAGGTTCCCCTAGTTCACTCATATGAGGAGCGGGATTATCATGAGTGGCAAAGGCACGATTCCCTCTTCCACCTCTTCCGCCACGGGCAATAACAACTTCCTCACCAATCTTGGTAAGATCAGCAATGACTTCATTATTATCATTATTGATAATGGTCGTTCCCATAGGAACACCAATACGCACATCTTCGGCATTGCTTCCGTTCATATTAGAACCCTTACCATTCGTTCCTTTTGGCGCTTTGATATGTTTCATCATCTTTAAGTCGATTAGGGTTTTAAGACCAGGTTCTACATAGAAGATAACACTAGCCCCACGGCCACCATTACCACCATTAGGTCCACCCATTTCGACGAATTTTTCTCTTCTAAAGGAAGTACACCCATCGCCACCTTTACCGGCAGCAACAAGTATTTTAACCTCATCTGCAAACATTGCTTCACTCCCCTTCTTTTAGTTCAATTATTGTACAACCAATATTATAATTATACAAGTAATAATTCTTTACCAAACGATTATGTTTTAAACTCTCATGGATCTTTCTTTTTAATATATCGGAACTATGTCCATGAATAACACAGATCTTATAGTTCTTAAGAGCAATATTTTCCTTTATAAAGTCATTTACCACAGTCATTACTGTATCGGCATACTCACCATGTACATTTAACTGTGGTAATATTTCTAAAAAAGGATCTTTTCTTCTATCCATTATTTGGATTATCAAACATATTCGTTTCCACCTTTGGTTGTGGCGTTGGTGTTGGTGCTTCTGGAGCAGGAGCTTGAGGAGCTGGAGTTGGATTTGGCGCTGGGGCCGGCATCTCTGGCGTTAAGTTAAAAGCTGAAGGTGTTGGAATCTCTGGTGCTGGAGCTTGCGTTATCGTCTCCGCTTCACTTGGTTGTGTTACTTCCGGAGTAGCGGCAGCGGCTTCTTCCTTTTCACGAGCTTCAACAATACTTTGGGTATTGATTCCACCATAACCAAGTCTTGCAGCATTGCTTGGTGCTTTGCTTTGCATTTCCGCTTCCTCTTTTTCAACTTGCGCTTTGGCTTCTAATAATTTATCACGAAGTCCAGTATTATCAAGAACCTCATCGATCGTTGGAATCGAAGCAACTTCCCCAACCTTTGCTAGAGATATAGCTGCGGCCGTATTTGCTAATTTAACAGCATCATTTAGATTCAAACCATTAAGAACTGCAAAGGAAAATGCTCCGGTAAAGACGGATTCAAATGAGGAATAATCAGCAACATTGATCTTCATCTCTCCTAATAGTTTAACTTCCCCTTTTATACTATATAAAATCTTATGATTATCCAAAATAATAACATAATTACTATGGCCAGAACTATCAACGATCTTTTGATACATATCAAAATATTCATCTTTAGAACCAGTTAGATTAACCTTTGATAAAGCTTGAGCAAAGTTTTGGGTACATACAACATAGGAACATCTTTTAGAAATAGCAATCAAGTCTTTATCAACACTACGAGCAAATAAGATGGTCTTACAATTACGAGCATTATTTAAAATAGCATATGCCCCTGCAGTATCGGTTCCATCCATAATAGCTGCTCCCGGAGAAAAGTCATATTTATATTTGGTCAATTGAGCTTCAGGATTATTATATAAAATCTTCGTTGTATATCCCGTTTTATTATTTAAAATAATATAATTAACACTTGTTCCTGATTCAAATTGTGTTTCAAGATACTTGGAATTAACCTTATATTCTCTAAAGGTATCTCTTATCTTTTCAGCATAAGCATCATTACCTACAACCCCCGTAACATGAGCATGCATTCCCCATTTAGATAGTAAACAAGCTGATGTTGCACCAACATTACCTAAGGATTCATTCTTACCCTTAATAGTAAAGGTATCTCCTTCATTAGGAAATTCTTGTAAAGGTAGATAAATATTAATAGCTGGTTTACCAATAATCAATGTTTCCATCATATCACCCTATTCTATTCTTAATTATATAACAAATAAAAAAGAAAAACTATATCTTTTTATAGTTTTTCATAGCTAATGTAAATTGTTGTTGATCACTTTTAGAAAGCAATGGATCATGTAATAATTCATCGATATAAGCATATACGCGATTGATATTAACTTTCTCATCTTGAATCTTAATAATCTTAATAACACTTAAGAGATAACTGATCTTATCCTTAGCACTACCTTCAGAGTTTTTAACATGAATCAATAATGCTTCAATATAATCATCTTCATATTCAAAACGATATTCGTCTAAAGAATCAGAAATATCGATCTCATCTTCACTCATAGCAAAATCGATAAAATCATCCATCGTATAACTTTCCGTACTCTTATGGCTTTCACATTCATCGATGATCTGTCTTTCATTCTCATAACCAACTTCTACTTGATTATAATCCTTATTTAATTCCGAAGCGATATCTAACATCTTTCGAGCATCCTTATATTGTCCCAATTTAATATAAGCAATACTCATCATATAGTATAGACGAATGCTATAATCAGGAAAAACCTCTTCTATACATTCAAAGGCTGGGATCATCTCTTCATATCTACCTAAATGATATAAACATTCGATATCCATCATTAAATCTTCAGGATAAAGGCTATCAAGAGGAACACTCTTTAAGATTGTTTGCGTCTTCTCATAGTCTCGAAGATAATAATAACAAGCAGCTATTCTGGCAATAACTCTTGGAACCCGATAACGCATCATAGATACGGATTTTTCAAATCTTAATAAAGCATTGATGTAATCATTCTTTAAGAAGAATTCCTCTCCTTTCTTTTGCTCCTCTAAGGCTTTCTTAGTACCTTTCTCATCTTCTAATTCATTAGCAATATAGATCTTTAATTCTTGAATTAGATAATTAAAATCAAAATCATACCCCGTTGTTTGACCTCTTTTATCGAGTTTAATCAATGCCTTAAGAGCTTCACGGAAATCTTGCTTTTCAAAATATTCTCGATACATTTGATAATAGTTATTTTTATCATCTTTACTGATAAATTCGTTTTCTTCATTCTCTTTGAATACATCTCTTTGAATCGAAGATAATTGATATTCACCTAATAGATCTCCCAAAGGAATTTCTCCTGTATTCATCGATCTAACTTCTTTTTTAACTCTTTTCATATTTTCTTTATTATAATTCATTAGATTACTAGAAATAATATCTAACATTTCGATAAAGATATTAAAATGTTTTTGTTCCCTTTTCTCCTCTTTAATCAGTTCATCGACACGATAATAATCATCAACTCTTAATAGTTCTGATAAAACGAAAGGAAAACTTCCAATATAGGTTACAAAACTACGACTACTTACATAGGTATCTTCAGCTTCAAAGATAAGAAGAGCTGCTACCAAAGTATTGATGATCAATATATACATCGATTCATCTTCATCATAGATCATCTCTAAGACTTCCATCTCATCTAAATAATCGATGATATCCCCCGTCTCTAAGGTCATAAGAGCATGTCTTTCCATCTCATGAAGATGACTGATAGTGACATTACTTGGATATGTATTAGGTCCTAAAATATATTGAATATTATCTTCCTTTGCAGATAATAATTTTTTAACCAATAAAGTAACGGGATTGTTTTCAAGTGATCCTATTTCATTAGCAAAATCTAATGCTACAGCATAAGCTTGAAGATTGATATATTTACCTAACTTTTCGGCATATATATGATTTTCAGGAGCAAATAAAGATGTTATGCTATTACATTCTCCGCCACTCATAATAGCATAGTATAGATTGGTTTCTAAAGCATATTTACCCTTTTTATCAATATCCATTAGATCAATAATATGACGCATCGATACACTACCATTAAGAATATGATAAACCATTTCAAAATAAAGATGATCCACTTCATCTTCGATATAAGGTAATAATTTATTAATATATTCTGAGTTAACATCGATAGATGCTAATAAAACTTCGATTAAAGTTTCTTGATTAGTTATCTTAATACATCCATCACTCATAACAAAAAGACCTTCATCGATATATAACTTACGGATCTCTTCATTATAACCTAGTAACTCTAATTCCTCTATGCTTAGCATACTACTCACCTTGTTAGTGATATATTATAAATAAAAGCATAATTAAATTCAATATCATTTAAGAAAATAAATTTTTTAGTTATTCATTTGGCATTAGAACTCTATTTCTTTTTGCTGCTACTTGTGGTAAAATTGATGTGTAAAAAGTTCAGAACATATGAAATGTTAATAGAAACGTTTATAACCTTTTTTAGATGAATTAAAGCAAGAAATTGTTTTAATAGATAAAGATGTATAGGAAGTTAAAAATTAACATGGTTTGCCCAAAATGTCAAAGCAATGATGTCAATGTTCAAATAGTAAATGAGTCTCAATTAGCTAATGCCCATCATTGGTTTTTATGGTGGTTATGCGTTGGCTGGTGGTGGATACTAGTAAAATGGTTTTACTTTTTCTGGATAGCTTTGGTTTTTAAAATCTTTGGTATTGGAAAAAAGAAGAAGATTAAAAATATCACAAAAAAAGTTTATGCATGCCAAAAATGCGGACACACGTGGGATGCATAAAAAGCTTAATTACTATAATCTATAAGGTTTAGAGTTTAATTCTAAAAAAATCCCACTTTTAAAGGGATTTTTTTATGGGTTAATTTAGTAGAAAATAAAAAGTTTTTTACAATAAATAAAAAATTAGATTAATAAAAAATTTGAACTTATTGAATTTAAAATATAAAATCGGAGTAATTTTGAGAGTAAAAAAATAAAAAAGCCCGATATTATAGGGCCTAAATCGTCAAAAATGGTGTCCACGACGTGATTCGAACACGTGACCATTCGCTTAGAAGGCGAGTGCTCTATCCAGCTGAGCTACGCGGACATAACCCAAATGACTTTTTAATTATAATACTTATACCTATAAAAATCAAGACTTAATTAAATAAATAAGCAAACAAGGAATTAAGGATTTCTAAGATTTTAAAGGCTCCTTTACTGATATAATTAGAGACCTTCTCCCCTAATCTACTCACTCTATTAGAATAATCGATATTATCCTTTTTTAAATAATGATCGATATCGATATAATTACCATCTTGAACATCTTGTTCAAATTTTTTAATCATTTCATCGGTATATAGAGCTTTATTTTGATTGATGGTTCTTAAATATCCATTGGCGCTGATACTATAAAGACATAGAAACATGATAAATAATACTACAAAGATTTTAGTAAAGATATTTAAACCCTTTTTTTGTTTTTCCATATATTATTCTCCTAGAAATTGATATATTATTTCACTTAGAACATCGATACTATTTTTTACCTCTTCAAAACTATTATCGGGTCCCCCAATTTCGATTAAGATGATATTACTACTGAGATCTTGATTATAACTACTACTTTGACGTACAAAGATCCCTCTACTTAATTTATTATTATAATTCTTTAATAGTTTATTAAGGTTTTCCGCAATATTATAGTTTTCATTAAAGGATTCATGTTTACCACCAATAACAAACATGATCTTAGCATAGCTTTTATCACCAATCTTGATAGTTGATGCTTCGTAATTTGAGGAATCACGGTGAAGATCGATATATAATGCCATATCATCACTCATATGCTTTAAGATAAGCTCTCTCGTAATCTTATAGGAGTCCTTATAAGCGAGATTGTTTTTCTTTAATTCGGATGCAATATCGGTTTCTTCTAAGGTTACCAAAGTCCCTTTAGCTTCCAATAAATCCTTCATATATTTACTAGCTTCATAGATATTGCTATCCTTATATTCCTCGGTTTGATGAGTGTTATATAGATAGATCATCGGTTTCTTTAATGGTGTTTCATTAAATACGGGTTTAATCGTTGGGATGTTTTCATTATTTGTTACCATTTCATAGCGATTAAAGCTTAAAAATAATAACCATTTTTCCGGATTGATATCAACATTAAAGATTCTTTTAAAATCATTATGCATTAGGAAGTCTTTATCGACTTTACGAACATATACGATATCCATCATAATGATAAAGATGATGATTATTAGAAAAAAGATAAAAGAAAGACGATGATGTTTTTTTGCTTTAAAATGTTTTCTCATAATATCACCATTATGATTATAGATTTTTAAAAGAAAATAATGTGTCAAAAAAAGGATGATTACTCATCCTTTTTAAGCATATTAACATTGCCTTTATCGAGACGTTTTAGAATCTCTTCATCACTTAATGAAGTTATCTCTTCGAAGGTTAATTCATATATATAATAGATCTTACGCGTTGCAATAAGGCTCTTTAATAGAGTGCTTCTTCTTTGAGCAAGTAAAGCTTTAATATGCTCTAAAGCTAGATCAACATAGTTCATATCCATCAAGATATATACGAGTAAACGAAGATTATCTTCACCTAATTGATCTAAAGCATCGATATTAAAGATATCTACTTTTAGATGTTGATTTCTTATAGCAGTAAGAATAGCATTTAAACTTCCATTGGAAGAATTAAAGATTAAATCAAGAATAGAAAATGATGAATTTTCGATCAAAGCCATAACGATAACTTTATTTTCATAGGTTAGATCAAAGAATAATTCATCGAGTGGTTTACCTTTGAAGGTTTCCGTACCTTGTTTTTCACGATTATATCTCTCATCGATTAAGATTCCCGGTATTAATAAATATTTACGACTGCAGATGATACCATTCTTTTCGATATAACGAACAGCATCTTCTCCTAGATGAAGAGTTTTATTATAAAAGTTTAAGAAGTTGGCATTACTTCTAACAGCTTCAGTACTATTAAGATAAGCAGTTATGACCGAAACCATTAATTCATCAGGCATTTTAAATACAACTTCTTTGATAAGTGTTAAAATAGTATCTTTATCAAATCTTTTATCTAGTTCACCAATAAAAATCGATATCATTGTCGAATAGAGATCATATTTACGAAGAAGATCATTGTTCTCTAACATATTTCGACGTGTTACTTCATCAGTTATTCGATCTGCAAGTAAAGGATATCTTTTTTCAAAATTACTTTTCCTTTTCATGCCAAACTCCCTCTCAATGAATCTATATAATACTAGAATCAAGGGCTTTTGTCAATTGGAGTGTAAACAAAAACAGATGTTATTTGACATCTGTTGAACCAAAACCACCTTTACGGACACCTGTAGCATTATCACCATCGGCGATTAAGAATTTCATGAATATTAATTGACCAATGACATCGCCCTTTTTAACTTCGATATCATGATCAGAAAAATTATAATATTGAAACATAAAATGACCATCATTGGTTTCATTTTCATAATAATCAGAATCGATAATGCCAATGCTATTAGCCATCACAAAACCTTTCTTAGGTCCACTACTACGATTAGCAAGCATATACCATTCATCATCTTGGCAGTAAGCCTTTAATCCTGTAGGGATTAAGGTTGGCTTGATTCCTGGATGATACATTGGAATCGTTATATCCTCAGCAGCTTCGATATCATATGCTGCCGAATTCTTCGTCTTTCTTACTGGGATATGAATATCCTTATCTTCATATCCTTTGGCAATTGCAAATCCTCTTACTTTTTTCATATATACCTCCGTAATTAAATATTATTTGCTCTTTCTTTGATTTCTTTAATTCGTTCTAAACTCCATAAATCATCTTCGATGAGATCATGATATCGACGAACGATATAGAGCTTATTTTGATCTTTATTTCCACATTTAGGGCATTCCCACTCTAATTCTTTATTGATTGGTATTTCCCCTTCATAACCACAAGCATAGCAGTAATCATTCTTGATATTAAATTCGCCATATTGAAGGTTTTCATACATATATTTTAAGACCTTACGCATTGCTTCCATATCAGTATTTCCGACTTCGATATCAGTACAAGAACCACCTAAGGTACTATTTTGAAGGGAAGATGCAAAATTGATCTTATCAAAAGCCGAAAGTTTTTCTCTACCATCAACATCATAACCATTCGTATAATATCCTTTATCGGTTACATCTTTAATCTTACCAAACTTTTCTAAATCGATCTTTGCTAGTTCATTACTGATCGTAGCATTACTCGTTCCATAAAGGACGAATCCCAAACCAGTTTCCTTCTTCCAAGCAAGACATTTATCTTTCATGTAGGAAACAACCCTTTTAGCGAAAGGTAAGCCCTTTTCTTCATCGGTATGACTTACACCCTTAATGAGCTTTGTTGCCTCATATAAACCGATATAACCTAATGATAAGGTCGAATAACCATTACGTAAATATTTATCAATCTTTTCTCCCTTACCTAGTCTTGCGATAGCTCCATATTGCCAGTGAATTGGTGAGATATCTGAAGTCGTACCTAATAAGGCATGATGACGACACATCAAAGCTTCACGGCATAGATCAAGTCTTTCATCCAAGAGCTCCCAAAACTTCGTTTCATCCTCTTCAGCTAAAATACCTATTTGGGCTAGATTAATCGTAACAATTCCTTGATTAAAGCGCCCACGAAAACGATAAGTTCCGGTTTCATCCTTCCAAGGACTTAAGAAACTATGATATCCCATTGGGGCAAAAACATTACCTTCATAATTTTCACGCATCTTTTGCGCAGACACATAAACGGGTTCCATTCTCTTAGCACTACACTTTAGAGCTAATTCCGTTAAATAATCATATTTTCCTCCCTTTAGACAGTTATTTTCATCCAATACATATACCAATTTAGGAACATTTAAAGCCACATAGATGCCTTTATCATTTTTAATTCCTTCATAACGAAGATGAAGGATACTTTCAATAATCATAGCATTTTCTTTGATATAAGTATCATTACTATCTAAATTTAAAAAGAAGGTTATGAGAGGAGTATTACCATGATTACCAAGTAAGGTTTTAACTCCTCTTTCCAATATCTTAACTCCGCTCTCTAATTCGACGCTGAGTTCATTATCAACCAATTCCTTTAAAAGATGACGATCATAATTGCTTCCCAATATCGTTTTAAATCTTTTCATGAGATTATCATGACTCTTACGTAAATATTTACCAAGAACTTTAATCTCTAGAGATATACCACCATATTGATTAGCACTACAACATGCAATTATTTGCATCATAATCGTACATGCTTCTTGAAAACTTTTTGGAGATTCAATTAATTCATTATTGATAACGGTTCCATTATCAAGCATATCCTCTAAATTGATTAAAGAAGAGTTAAATATTGGTTGAATAAAGTAATCCATATCATGGAAATAAAGAATTCCTTCATCATGGGCATTGCTGATTTTATAAGGAAGTAACATTCTTCTTGTTAAATCCTTAGATACCTCCCCAGCTATATAATCCCTTTGCATTCCGGCAAGAGTTGTATTTTTACTCCCCTTATTTAATTCCATATTCTCTTTACGAATAAGACTTAAAATACTTTCATCGGTTGTATTACTCTTACGCACTAAAGCACGTGTATAACGATAAACAATATAATGTTTAGCTAATTCATAACGTTTAGCTTCCATCAATTTAATTTCAATAATATCTTGAATATCTTCAACCAATATTCTTTTTTTATTTAAACTTTCAATATATTTGATAATCTTTTTTATTTCATTGGGAGTTGCTCTTTCCTCTTCGATGACTTCGGCATTGGCCTTTCCAATGGCAATCTCGATTTTTTCTTTGTCATAATCGACGATATGACCATCCCTCTTAATTACCTTCATATAATCTCTCCTCTAGTTTTCCATCTTCATTATAACATTTTAACCATTTCCATCTTTGTTGCACTTGCAACTTTTATATAAAAATTATAAAATAATTTTAAGGAAAAGAATTAACGAATGGAGGTTCATAATCATGCCAAGAATCCATTTATTTGACGATATTTCTTCCGAAGAAGAGAAAAAGCTTTTAAATTGTTTTAATGCCAATACCCTTCATTTTAAAAAGGATGCCATCATCCTATCTAATGTTGCTAAAGCCACCCAAGTTGGTCTAGTCGTCAATGGCAGTGCGCAAATTATTCGCTATAACTCGAATGGTTCAAGGACCATAATGGAAACCTTAAAAGAAGGAGATATCTTTGGTGACTTTTCGGCATCTAACTTCGAAGAATTATATATTATTGCTTGTGAAGAAAGTGAGATTATTCTCTTTGAATATGAACGTCTTATAACTCGTTGTAAGAAAAACTGTCCCTATCATAATAAGGTTATCGATAATACCTTACAAATTCTTAGTGATAAATTGCGTTCGAAAAATGAAAGAATTGAAATTCTTTCTAAAAAAACGATTAGAGAAAAATTACTAGCTTACTTCAATATGTTATCGAAAAAGCAAATTAGTAAAACCATCATCTTACCATTTTCCTTAACCGATCTAGCTGATTATCTTTCCATTGATCGTTCAGCAATGATGCGGGAAATAAAAAATCTTAAGGATGATGAAATGATCGAATCGCGTGAAAAAAAAATATACTTAAAATACTAAGTATATTTTTTTATAGCTTTCTTTTGTTCAGCCTTTAAGATTTTCTTAAATTGATGTTTACCCATTCTACGGCAACCGATTACTAATTGATCTTTGAAACGTAATTGCTTACGCATAATCGTATAAACATATCCCATTAATTCGGCATACTTTGCTTCCGTAATCTCACCCTTATATAACATCTCCGTGAAAATGGTAATATAACATTTACCGATAAATTCAATCGCATAACGATAGTTTTCCATAGCAATTCTTGGTCTTAATTCCTTACCAGAATCACAATAGGTATAAATATTATCTAAAGCTAAGATAAAACAGATGCTATCATTATAACTGGCAAATTGACATAAGCAATCGATTAACCCTTTTAAATCAGCATGGAAATAACAAGCTTCCACAAAATCATGACCTAATAAGTCTTCTAACATACCTGCTAGTTGTTTTAAGATCATATAAGAATCATTTAGATAAACTCTCTTATCTGGTGTATAATCCATAAAATAACGATCATCTAAAAGAGCTGTATAACCTTCATTTAAACCAATACCAATTAACACATAACCATCTTGTTGAAATTGACTAAAACCGGAAAACTGACAATTCTCGGTAAGAATCGATGAAGACATATGTAAGAGTTCATGCATGATAGCAATCTTAAACCTCTCTGGATTATAAAGAATCGTATTATAAACAACGCTATATTCTGCTAAGGATGCTTTATCATTAACTTGCTCTTTTGAAAATCTCTTCATCTTTAAAGTTTTAATGTTTTGATATAGAAGATCTAAATCAGTTTTTACATTATTATTTAAACATTCATGAAAATCTTTAAAAATAGGATTTTGAAAGAATTGTTCATCATACTCAGTTTCGATGATTGGTGTTGGTAATATTTCCAATTTCATATTATCCCCCTTTGACTTCTTATTATAGTTTTTTATATCTAGAGATGCAAGAAAAAACAGATGACTAGTCATCTGTATATTTATTATATTTAGTAAAAGCTGTATCTTTATCCAAACTGGTTTCAGAAAGTTCTTTGAAGAGTTTCTTTTGGGTATGATCGAGTTTGGTTGGAATGATGACATCGATAATTCCGTAAGCATCACCCTTACGACCACTCTTTTCATCATCGATTCCTTTACCTCTAAATTTGAATTTATCACCACTTTGAGT
>CANQQK010000011.1 GCA_947626015.1 uncultured Bacilli bacterium
CAAGATTTATAAATTACAAGAAGTTGTTAATACTATTTGATTATTCTTTTGTTGCACTTGATTTTTTAATTAATAATTTATGGAAATTAAGGTTCAATATATACTATTAAAAGGTATAAAAATAAGATATAATTATATTATACGATAGGGAGGACATTATGGAGTATAAGCAACATGTCGAAGAACTTTTAAAAACCAATAAAGAACGTTTATATAATATGAATAAGAGTAAGACAGCAATGTCTTTAGTAGATATCTTAGAAGATAAATTAACTAACTTTTCCTTTGATTCTGATGAGAACTTTGGTTATCTATTAGATGTCTTTGATATCTTAGGTAATATTATGAAAAAGGAAAAGGATTTAAGAAATCAATTCTATGATCGTTTTGCTTCAATACATAATATTATTGCTAGTCAATTACATACCTTTAGAGATGATGAAGATGATCCTAAATTATTATGGCAATATGCGATGTTAAAGAAGATTATCTTTAAAATGGAAAATACGATGCTTGCTTTATATTATAATAATCCTGCAGAATATGATCCTAGTAAAGAAGAATTTATATATTATATTGTATTTGAACTTAAGAATATTAATATCTTTAATAATGCTTGTATTAAATTCCCTCATATTGTTAATTCCGTTAATAATGATGGCATACCTCTAATAGAGAAAGTATTAGATGAATATTTAAATGCTTTGAAAGTATATCTATCAAAAGAGAATTTAGGTCCCCTAGATGACCTAATATATTATGATAAAGTAATGCGTCTTATCTTAAAGAGTGAAAAGGTTAAAATAAGTGCTGAAGTAAAGAAATTTATGTTAGCTAAGATTAAAGATTTCTATAAGAATGCCTTTTATACTTCAAATCGTCATAAAGAGAAATTATCTTTCTTTATAAATGATATTCTAAATGCTATTGATGGAGTTCCCGAAAATAAAACGATTAGATATTTAAATTATAAATATGAGATTCATAATGTCTTTAAAGAAGCCCATAATTTAGAAGCAACGATGATTGCTAAAACACATAATAAGATTGGTGATCCAACGACGATGAGAAAGATCTATACCTTTGATGGTGAGGGCGCAAAAGAGATTGATGATGGACTTTCGATTATCTATGAAGATGGAATCTATCATTTAGGGATTCATATTGCTGATCCAGGATCTTATATATGTCCAAGTTCGATTTTAATGGATGAAGCCATTAGAAGAACGACTTCCATCTATATGGGAAATGATTGTATTCCCCTATTTCCATCCATTCTATCGAGCAATGTCATGAGTTTAAATGTTGGTAAGACCACTTATTGTATGAGCTATTATTTCGATATCGATGAACGTACCGGAGAAATGTTAAACTTTGAAATCAAAAATGAAAGATGTCGTATTGCTGGTAATCTTACCTATGCCAAGTTTGATGAGATACTTGACCAAGGTTCTCAGGATAAAGACTTATTTGAAACGATCTTAAATCTCAGCAATGTATCCGATATCTTAAAGGGTATTTTAAATGAAGATGATATCTATCGTGAAGTTCATAGTTCAAGTGATAAGACTTTATCAACATCGGTAGTTGAAAATGCGATGATCTATGCTAATTATAATGTTGCAAAATTATTTAGTGAAAGAGATCTACCTTTTATCTATCGCTGTCATGGTATGAACGAAGAAGATATCAAAAGACTTGCTCTATTGCAAGAAAGACTTCGAAGTGACGCTCATAACGATAAGATGGTTAAAGATATCGAAGTTCTTAAAAATATCTTCCCTAAAGCTTATTACACGAGAATCAATAAAGGTCATTATGGATTAGGTATCGATTACTATTCCCATGTTACATCCCCTTTAAGAAGACTTGCCGATAATATTGCAAATATGTGTATCAAAAAGTTTATATTAGGTACCTATACCAAAGATGATATCGAAAGAATGAGTGCTTTAATCGATGAAGTTAGTGAAGCCATAAACTCTAAACGTAATAGTATCGATGATTATGAAATTCAATACATGCATATTAAAGAATTAAAGAAGCAATAGATTTATTGCTCCTTTTTTATTAACAAATCGATAAGTTTTTTACTAGCAAATGAAGGAATCGAATTCCTTTTTTCGATTAAACCAATACTACGAGGAGGAATACTTGGTGTAGTATGAATCTTTATTAGATTACCTTTATCAAGATCATCTTTGATAAAGTCTTCAACTAAATAACCAATCCCATAACCGATCTTCGTCATATCTTCAACAAGACCGTAACTTGCTAAGGTCATCTCTGGTTCAAGATAGACGTTATTCTTACTTAAGAAGTTATCTAAATAATCTCTCGTATTATTTCCTTTAGGCTGCAAGATCAAGGGATAGTTTGGTAAATCATCTAGCTTAATATCATATTTATCGATATTATAATCTCGACTTACAGCAAATATGTCCTGAATATCCATAAGTTTAGTTGTAAAAAAATCACCATCTTTACTCATTGGAAGATTAGCAATAATAAAGTCGATTAAACCATTATTTAATAGATGAATTAACTCACTAGCTTTATTGGTCGATATCTCAATCTTGATATGGGGATAAAGAGTACGAAACTTTTTTAAGTATGGAAGTAGATAAAAACGCATTAGTGATCTTGAGATACCAATCCTTATGATACCACTATCCAAATTTACCATATCGGTAAATTTATGTTCAGCATTTCGAATATAATCGATAGCAGTGTTGATATAACGATGAAATTCCTTACCTTCTTCGGTTAAGATTACCCCTTTTTTAGTACGAACGAATAGTGGTCCCCCTAGTTGATTTTCTAGATTCTTGATGGACTTGGATACGGCTGGTTGTGAGATATGTAAGCGTTCTGATGCTAAAGTAATATTTCCCGTATTAGCTACTTCATTAAAGATTCGATATAATTCAAAGTCAATATTCATATATAACACCTCGTTATGTTTAACATTACAAATATATATTTTTATTATAACATATAAAATGAAATAATGTTAATGGAGGTACCATATGCAAGAGATAAGGATTAATGATGAACTACAAAGGATTGATATCGATACCGAGAAAGCAAGAATCATAAGTATAAAGGATGGATGCCTTTTAACATGTATCTATGATGGAATCTATATGTTACCAGGAGGTAAGATTGATCCAGGAGAAACCAATGTCGAAGGATGCTTAAGAGAGATCAAAGAAGAAACTGGTAACAACCTAACTTCGAAAGATTTAACGCCATACCTAAGAGTAATTAACAATCAACGTGATTATCCGAGTAGAGATTATCAAAGAAGAGATAATAAAAGAATTACCACTACCTACTACACTTTAAAGACACCAATTACTGTTCATAAGTCTTTGCTTTCTGACAAAGAAGCACGAGCATCATTTGAGCTTAAATATATCGATATTCAGTTATTAATTACCGAGTTGGAAAACACAAATACTGAAAAAGAGCAAATATTCGCAACTGAGTTATTACATGTTTTGGGTAAATATATTAAAGATCATACCTATATCGATCTTCATACGCATACCCTTTATTCCGATGGCATGTATGAACCTAATGAAGTTATCGAAAGAGCAATTGCAAGTAACGTCCGTGCTTTAGCAATTACCGATCATGATACCGTTTTAGGTTTAAGCAAAATCGCTTATGATAGATATAAACAAATAATGATCATCCCCGGGGTAGAAATATCGGTTCATGTGGAAAAGGGAAGAATGCATATTCTTGGTTTAGATATCGATTATCATAATCCCGAATTAAGGAATTTCTTAAATACCATGCATGATAATAATATTCATAATTTTTTAAACATTATCGACTATCTCGAAAGCATTGGTATAAGCTTTAATAAAAAAGATATCGAAGAGATTACGAGTAGATCTAGCAATATTGGAAGACCAGATATCGCTAAGTTGATGATCAAACAAGGCATCGTTAAAGATGTGAATGAAGCTTTTAAAAGATACCTTATAAAAGCTTATGACATGGTAAGAGATAAGCATTTAGGTTTTAATTATGAAGATGTTATCAGCATCATTAAGGAAAGTGGTGGTATACCTATACTTGCTCACCCTAACTCCCTTGAACTTCCACCTTCAGAGTTTGAAAGCCTTCTTAAAGATATGATTAAAAAAGGGCTTATGGGTCTTGAAGTATATCATCCCAATATGAGTGATGATGAAAGAAAATTTTATATGGAACTTGTCGATAAATATCACCTACTATATTCTGCTGGTTCCGACTTTCATGGCGAAGACGTTAAACCCGATATAACTATCGCTGGTGGCCGTAACAACCTCTATATCCATGATGCTAGTGTTTTAAGTTACATCAAAAAAAGACATCATTGATGCCTTTTGATAAAACGATGCCATAACGTTAATAAACGTCCTTCTCCTTCGGGAGAAGTTTTTATTTCTTCCTCTAAAGGGACTTCTTCCCTTTCTGGCATATGTTTAAGAAGTATTCCTAAATAATAGAATGTCTCAAGATTCAAGAAGATATTTAAAGGATGAACTTCACTATTAACTAGTGCTGTTTTAAGCATTTCAAGAGAAGTATCATATGTCTTTTGATCCTTACTAAATGCTTCTTTAAAATTAATGGTTTCCATTGCCACTGGGGTATCAAAATTCTCCCCAATATTCCAATAAGGTTGTTCACACATCTTTAATGATGCTGATATAGCAATATCAGCTCTTAGATTTTCATCACTAGATATCCTACTTTCATTGATAGCACATAGAAGACAAGCAGCTCTCTTAAAGGTATCTAATTTACCTATGACATACTTTTCTTCATATTCCTTACTAAGAACATGATAACGGTATAAGATATAATCCATATCTAAAGACATATCACCAATATCATTACTATCAACATGTTCACTTACTGCACCTATAATAATCTCTTTTAATTTATCATCACTAATATTAGCACCTTCCATAAAACCCTCCAATAAATAAATTATAACACTTACCTATATAATAATGTAAATTAATTTTACATAGCAATATATTATTAAAATAAGTTATCTTATAATACATGATATAATAAATTAAAGATATTAGGTGGTAAATATGAATATAGAAGAATTAGAAAAATTAAGACATCGTGCTTTAATTGCTACTCTTTTAAATATATTTATACCTATTGCTATAATAGTAGTAGCTTTTAAATATAATCTAATGTTTCTTTTATTAGTAGATCTAATAATGACGATGTCCATATATGAAATATCGGATAAACTATGTACAGAGTTTAAAACAGCTTATAAAAGATATTATATGAATAAAGTATTACCAGAAGTATTTGAAGATCTAAAATATGATGAAGAAAATGGCTTACAAGCAGCACCAGTTGTAAAAGCTGATGTCTTAGAGATTGGTGATCTATATCGTTCAAGTCATTTAGTTACTGGTAAATATCAAGATACTTACATCGAAGCATCAAATATATCGATGAAGAATATTGGTGGAGATGATCGAATTAGTTACTTTTATCACATCTTTAAAGGTAAATGGATAATTGTTAAATTTCCTAAGAAATTTAAATCAGCAATTCAAGTAAGAGAAAAAGATTATATCCATACCACGGTAGTTGATTATGGACCTGATAAGATATCTCGAAGTATTACAATGGATAATAAAAATTTCAATAAAAAATTTATTACCTATGCGGTTAATAGTTTTGAAGCTTTCTCCTTATTAGATAAGAAAACAATGGAAAGTATTTTAAAATTAGAAAAAGCTATTAAAGGTAACATCGTATTATGTTTTATCGATGATACCTTACATATCGGTATTAATACTACTAAATATGATCTTAAACACAGTGTTTTTGAACCAATAGATGATGTACAAGAGATTAGAAAAATAAAATCTAAATTACATATCTTAATGTCATTTATTGAAGATATTCAAAATGATAATAAATTATATAAAAGGGAGGAAATATAATGTATAGTGACGGACCTCATCCAATACTTGCTATAACAGTAATCGCAGCAGCATTTGCTATTATATGGTATATGCGTACCAATAATCTTTTTAAAAACATCAAAATACGTATCGAAGAAGCAGGAAGTGAATTAACAATTGATTTAAAGAAGAAAGTTGATGCTTTAAAAAATATAACAAGATTTTTAAATAATCACTTCTCTTTAGAAAAGATCAATATTGAGAATATCAATGTTCAAGATGATACAGATATACTTGAAGAAACTGAAATCAATAAACAATTAGATAACTATATTCGTAAGATTGATGAACTAATAAGTAATAATGATAAAGTAAGAAAGAATGCTGAATTCCGTGAGTTATATAAAGAATTAATGCTAAGTGATGATAATCTTAATACGGCAAGAAGAATATATAATGCTAATATATCTTACTTTAATGAAAAACGAGTATCATTTCCAAGTAATATTGTAGCTAGTCAAAAGGGATATAATAAAGAGCAATACTTTGGCATCATCAAAGAAGAAATCGAAGAAGTATCAGCAGATGAATTATAAAAGGGCTTTTAATAAGCCCTTTTTTAATCTAATGGAGCAATTGTGGAAGATATCTATAACTCTCACTTATAACGATTTAATATATAGTAAATCAATCGATTTTATTTTAACATATAATATATATTTTTACCAGAACCTGTTTTTATTAAAATATTGTCATCAATCATTTTATTTAGAATATCATTTGCTCTTGTTTTAGAAACTTCTAACAAAGCCTCAACTGTTAATCTATTTATTTTGTTATTTTTTTCTAAATATTTTATTATTTGTTCTTCTTGGGTTAGATTTGATGGTAATACTTTTACATCTTCATCAATATAATTTACATTAAATAACGTTACTTTAAAGGCATTATCAGAATCCAATATTAGAGGTTTCTTTTCATATTCTTGATAAGACTCCAAAATTCTTCCTATTCCTGTTCCAAAACTTTCAACATATTTTAATCTATAAAAAATATTTGCTAAATTTGGGTTTCGTGATTCTGATACACCAGCATATAAATCTTTTAGACTTATTCCTTTTACTAGTCCACCCAAAGAGGTAATTTCATAATGATCATCAAAAAGAGAAATTAAAATACTTCCTGTAAAATTATAATCTCTATGAATAACTGCATTCAATAAAGATTCTCTTAAAGCATATTCTGGATAATCCCTTATGTCTTGTCTTTCCAAACCTACTATCTTGCCTTTAGTCTTGTTGTATAAATCTAAATATTCATATGTATCATTTACTTGTTTTAAAACTGAACCAGTAAACTCTTTTCTATCTTTAAATTCAATTTTATTATTTCCATTAAAAATAGCACATTTTATAGAGTATGGACATTCATCTGATAAAAGTAATCCAAGGTTTGTATATTGACCATTTAAGTTTGTTATATTTAAGGATTTAAATTTGTTATCATTTATTTCAATATTATGTTTTTCAAAAACTTCTTTTAAGTATCCAAAATGCAAATTTTGATTGATTGAATTATTATTTTCAAATGAATTGCTATTACTTTCTAATAACATTTTTTTGATAACTTCTTCACTAGCTTGAACGGAAACATTACCATGTCTTAAATATACACCAGATGATTTTAATCCTTTTTCTGCTAAATAATAAGGTTTATTGGGAGCCTCACTAACTTTTACTATAATAATATCTTTATTTTCTATATTTTCAATATATATCTTTGTATAAAGAGTTAAATCAGAGCATATTCCTTCACGAATCATTCCACTTAATGCCTCTAAATCTTTTTCAGCATTTTTTAATCCAATGATTTTACCGTTATCATCAATTCCTATATAAATTGTTCCATCATTAGAATTAGCAAAAGCAACTACTTCTTTCTTTATATCTTTTGTAAGTTCAACTTTTAATTCAGTCTTTTGATCTTCCTTATACATTTTTATCACCAATTATATTATATACAAAATAAAAAATATCATCAATGCATTCGACCACTTTTCGACCACTTTGCGACCACATATCATTTTTGCATTAAAAAAACGAACCATAAAGTTCGTTTAATAATCAATGGAGGGGCCTACCGGATTTGAACCGGTGCTCGGGGAGTTGCAGTCCCATGCCTTACCACTTGGCTAAAGCCCCGTCAATGAAATAATTATATCATACGAATATAATCATTTCAATAAATTTTAAGCATAACTTCCCTTTAAAGGAATCTCATAAGTTTCGTTCCTAAAGTGGAAGATGATCTTGATTCTTTCAGCTTTGGCGATGCGGCGATCAACAGCCACAAATATTTTACCATCAACGTCACTTAAAGGTACAATATTAATATTTTCACTATAATCCTTGTTAAGCAAGGTATAATTTAATTCAACATAATTAGCGAATATTTTATTATAGGTATTAAAGGTCTTGGTGAAGTTAGCATCATCATACATCGTTCCTTTAATATCCAATATCAACATAGTATCTTTAGTATAATTAGATGCAGAAATAATACGTGATGTTGGTGTACAAGTTAAATCACTTCGACATATAACATAACGACTATTGAAGGAATCTTTAATATCAAAACCAGTGACGATTAAAGAAAACTTATTCTTACCAATCGTATCGATATTCATCGTTTCATTAACGGGTTTATCACGCGTCACCATCTTTTGATCGATTTGTTTGGTTTTAACTTCAAATAAACGATATCTTGCAACAACATTATCTAATGTTGATTCGATAGCATATTGAACTCTTAAAGTAAAGTTTTTGGTACTTACAGAACTAGGTATTTCAAAGGTTATGGTAGCTTCGAGTTCACCATAAGGATCGATATTTTGATTTTCCTTATATGGCATACCTAAATCATAAAACTTGGAATTCTTAGTAAGCGTTGGATAATAGATCAAACTGCCATTCTTTAAGGTTATTAGATCCAAATTCAAGGATTTATATTCGTCAGTAGAATTATGAAAATTCATATTTAGAACGACATATTTATAACCATCACGAATCTTATTTCCGTTATAATCATATTCCGTCATATAAGAGTTATTAACGACATAGCTAATACCATCAACACTGGTAACCTCAGATTCACTAAGTCTTTTCATAAATTCATTATAGTAATAAACACCAAAACCAATAAATACAGCTAAGATACCTACACCTACACAAGAGAAAGCAAATTTATTTTCAAGGAAGTAATACTTGATCTCTCTTAGTGTTCTTCTGATGGTACGCATATAGATATAGTTATTTTGACCAATTAAGACCTCAAACTCTGCTGAATCCGAATCTGCTATATTAAGTTCCGCAATATCTTTACTAAAGTTAAATTGTTTGATATTAAAACCAATACTACGAATAAAACAGAAAGCAATAAATACCAATCCTGGAAGTCTTAAAATATTGGAAACATCCTTAACCAATATTACCTGATCGATATCAATAATCTCTTCTTGAATTACTTTTAAAATATTGAATAGATAAGCATAACCTATAGCTAAAATAATAAAATAAATAATCAAAGCTAAATATAAGATATTGGGTTTATGTTTTTTATAAAATAACCAAAAGACAATACCTGATAATGCTAAACCAGCAAAGATAAAATAATAAACCATATTATCAATATAAGCATAAGCTCCAATATAGATATGGGTATTACTTGTATGTAAACTAGTAAATAAATTATTAATACCGTTTAAAGAAAATACTAAATATAAAAGGCATGCTAGGATGATCAAATGAATCATTCTAAAGTGTTTAATGATAAATGCATAAGGTTTTCTTAATACCACACTGACCATCCTCCTATTATTAATAAATTATACCATAAATATAACAAAAAATATATTAGTTCTTTTTCTTAACAAGCATTTGTCCCTCTAATAGATAAACGACTTTATTATCACCAATCAATTTATCTAAACCCACATTAAAAGTATCAGCTACACTTTTTAAAGTATCACCTGATTTAGTAATATAATAACTATAATTACGATTAGGTACTAATAATACTTGTCCTGGATAGATATAATCATTGGAATCAAGTCCATTTAAACTAGCTAATAGATTAGGATTGATATTATATTCCTTTCCTATCTTATATAAATTATCTCCCTTTTCAATCGTATAATAATCGAAATAGGTATCATTTTTAACCTCTCTAAAATACATATTAATCACTCCTAATATAGGATATGTTAAACAGTAATTTATGTTAATCAAAGACATATATTTTATTTAAATAAGAGAAATTCCATTCAAAGTTACGTAATAATAATTTTTCTTCAGAACCTACTTTATAAACATATAGATCTTCCTTTACCAAATAATAAACCGTATCATCTCTTTGATAAAGAATACTACTAACCTCTTTATTAGATACTTTAATATTGATCTTACTATTATGATAATTCATAAGTAAGGTATTATTATCTAATTTAAAATTATATTGTTCATCTTTATTAAACGTATAAGTATTATAACTAAGTTTATTTAAAGGCATCGTATCATCCTTTAGATTATAGTAGAATGCTCCTTCACTATCACTACTCTTACTAATCTTTTCTTTTTCGATATCAATCTTATATTGAACCTTATTCTTCTTATCGAATAGATAGATATAATCATCATAATCACCCATAAAATAAGCATCATGATTGATATCAAAAGCAAAAGTAAATTCACTTACCTTTTTAGTATCATTATTATAAATATAGAATTTATTAAAGGTTCTTTCACTATCATAATCAGCAATGATTAGATAATTCTTATAGATATAACATAAAGGATTATCATATGCTTCTTTATCTAAGAAATTATAATCTTTCTTTTCATTTAGATTAGTAAAACCTTTATTATTCCATACTAGAAAATCCTTATCTTTATCATATATTTCAATATTATGATAATCATTGATTTTTTTAGCTTTTTCACTCTTTTCATCAAGACCAATTGCTTTAGTAACATACATACTACCTGTAAAACAAATATAATCTAAATCCTTGATACCTTCGATAACGGGTTTAATGCATTTAACGCTATCCTTATCACTAACTAAGATATCTTTAATAAGACGTCTTGAACTAGAATACTTAAGATTTAAATTATATTCATATTCATACTTATCTTTAGTAATCTTAAAATAATAATATTGATCGGTAGTATCATATCTTTCAGACACATTAAATTCACCTAGTTCATAACTAATTTCATATTCCCTAGGTTTAACATAATTATAGATAAAGATTCCAATAATACCTATAACAACGATTATGAATAATAACATCTTCTTCATACTACACCACTATTATAAACAAAGCGAGAATTATTCATCCTCGCCTTTCCTTTTATATTTCTTTTTAGCTTCTTGCATGTTCATTGTAATCATAGTTTCAATCTCAGGAAGACCAGATTTAGTTAAATAAGAAACTTTAATAAGTTCTTTAACTGTATCGATCGTAACCTTACCCCATAAGATACCAGAATACACTTGTAAATCATTATATAGATCTGGAGTTACAGATGATAAACGATATCTACCTAATAAACGTTTTTGACCAATTAAGATACGTTCAGAAGTTACCGCAATAACAGCCGTATTAAAGATATTACCTTCACCTAATTGACCAGCAAAACAGAATTCAATCTTTTCATTAGGGTTTAGATGGCGATCAATAACCGAACAATGTTGTTTTAATCTAAACCAAGTAAGCGAACCATGAAACTTACTAGTAAATAATCTTAATTCTTGATATGCATTTTTATCCATTATTCATTCTCCTTTACTAATCCATATTTGGCAAATGTATCCAAAACGGTTTGTTCACTAACATTACCTTTGATACAATCTACTAATTTACCATCTTTAGTAATAATCGTCATTGGTTTTGGGAAACCAGCTAACATCGTTGTATCTTCATTATTCATCGTACATTTAGCAGGTATCTTTAAGTCAAGTGCCATGATCTTTTTATATCCTTCTTCATCATAAGTACTACGATGAATGTAATTGACTTCAACGCCATAATTACGAGCAATATTATTGATTACCGGTAAGTATTTAGTACAGTAAATACAATCATCGATAGCAAATACTGTTACCGTATATTTTTTACTTTTAACTTTTTTAATATATTCATCCACATCTGGAACAACATACGCTATTTTATCTTGAGGTATTTCATCAAAGAAAACTTCATTAAAGGTATCTCTTAAAATCTTTGCTGAAGCATTACCGTTAACGATACCTAATGGATCACCATTGATAAATAAGACATAGATATCATTATCTTCAACAGTAATCGTATTAACAATTAAGATAGAATTTAACTCATCAACCGTTGCTTTTGAAGTAAATAATTGAATACTCGTATCCTTGATTACCTCACGAACTAACTCTTCTTTTTCACTAGTTAAATCACCAAAATAAACGACTGCTAGATCAACATCTTTTAAGGTTTCCTCAATATTATCCACAGAGATATTTTTTACTTCATCCTTATGGGAATTAAAGAAAGCGAATAAAGATATACCAACAACAGCGATAATGATGATTACAATAAGGCCGATATTATCTCTCATATAAGAACCTCCTTATATCTCTATTTTAATACATTTATATTTAAATAGCAATTAATTAACCATACAAAAAAGGTTCACCAAGGAACCTAAATCATAAAACTATGATGACTTAAAGTAAGATGACGATTCCTTACTACTTGAAATATCCTTCTTTCATAAGTACGTATTATATCGATATATGAACATGCTTCTTCGATTAAAGAAGTAATACTTTCATCATCACCAAGTTTAAAAACACCATCATCACGGATCTTATTTTTAAGAGCAATAATTCTATGAGAACTATTCTTAGGTAATGCGACATCAAGATTTAATTCTTCAGCAATCATTTTAAGCAATTTTGCTCTTTCATAAAAGGATAAAACCTCCGAAGAAAGATATCTTAACCATTCCTCATCACTCATTTTAATTTCGACAAAAGAATCCGGATATTCTAAAGATAATAGATTAAACTCTTCATCATTAAGAATTGTATCTCCTGAATTAAAAGCTAATTCTAATCTTTCATCACCAATAACTTTGATAACAACACGATGCATCTTCATACCCCCTTAAGAAACAAGATTAATTTTAACAAAAGATAAACCTATTAACAATACTATTTTAGATATTTAATAATAAAGGTTGTTCCTTCCTCATTGGATTCGACATTAATAATTCCATTATCATTTTCAATGATCGCTTTAGCAAGAGATAAACCAATACCAACACTATCATTAGAGGAATTCTTACCCTTATAAAATCTTTCGAAGATATGTGGTAATTCCGTAGGTGATATACCATCGCCATAGTCTCTTATCAAGACTTTCGTATAAGCATTATTATCTTCATATAAAATATCGATCTTGCTATGATCACGGGAATGTTCAACACAGTTTTTAATGATATTCGTTAAAGCTTCAACCTCCCAAATAGCATCACACTTAACCTTGATATCTTTATCACCTTTAATATTAATTTTAATATTTCTTAGATCACATAATGTTGAAACATTCTTACATGCTTCTTTAATAATCTTATCTAATCCATTTAATGACTTCGTAAAATGAATCGTATTAGCATCAAACTTAGATAACTTTAAGATCGATTGGACAAAGAAATTAATATTGATAACATTTCTTTTGATATCCTTAATAAAATCTTCCCTCGTTTTAGCATCCATCTTGGGATCATCGATTAAATTATCTAACATTACTAAGATACTCGTCAAAGGTGTTTTTAATTGATGAGAGATATCTTCTAATGACTTCTTAAGATTAAGTTTATCATTCCTAGAGATATCAGCTGTTTCCTTCAACATAACAGTCGTTTTATAGATTTCATTACGAAGAATCGATAATTCATCTTCAGAATTAGCATCGATATTTAAACTATAATTACGTTTATTAAGTTCTTCAACATATCTCGTAATATCTAAAAGATCTCTATTTCTTTTACTTAAATATATGATAAATTCTAAGATGATAAAGAAAGTAAAGATTAAAAGAAAGATCATATTGATTATTAAAAATTTGGGATATATTTTACTATTATCAATGACGATAGATTTATCATTTAGATCAATACCATATTCTTTTAAAGTATTATCATTACTCTTACTTTTATCATTTAAGATAGCGATAATATCTTCTTCTTTTAAATCAGGATATTTATCTTCTAAGATATTGATAATATCATTGATCTTATGATTAAAATTTATGGTATAGATATGATATTCATAGATATTTAATGAAAGGAAACATATAACAAAGATAAGAAGGGTTATTAAGATTTTTAAAAGATGTTTTTTTAAGATAACTTTATTCTTCATCGATACGATACCCAATTCCTTTTACGGTTGTAATAATATCAACACCCATCTTTTCTCTAATTCTTTTAAAATAGACCGTAATCGTATGATCATCAACATCATTACCAGTCCATTCCCATATCTTATCAAGAATTTGTTCACGACTTACAACCTTACCAAGGTTATTAAATAAGAGATTAACAAGTTTAAGTTCAAGTGCTGTTAGTTCAATCTTTTCATTATTCTTAGAAAGAAGAGCTTTATCTAAATCATAAGATATATCACCAATTTTGATAATGGTTTTCTTTTGATTTCGAAGTAACACTTTATTAACACGGGCCAGTAATTCCTTACTACTGAAAGGTTTAGTTATATAATCTTCAGCACCAATTTCTAAACCTTTAACAATATCATCTTCTTCATCCTTAGCAGTTAAAAAAATCGTCGGAATATTCTTTTTCTTGATGACATCTTCATAAAGATTAAAACCATTACCATCTGGTAAAGTAATATCTAAGATGATTAAACTTATATCATGTTCGTTAATATATTTAGTAGCATCTTTTATATTATTAAAAGGTATTAAAGAAAGATTATTTTTAGCAAAAGTATAATTAAGACCTTTGATTATTGATTCATTATCTTCAACAAGTAAAATGTTCATAATATATTCCTTTCTAAGTATGATTATAACATAAGAAAGGGGCATGAAGCCCCGTTATTAAATATTTTCATTTCTAATTGTTTCAATCGTATTTTGTTTATTGATCTTACTCATCGAATATTTCATGATAAGTGAGATAAGTAAGAAGACACAAGTAATGGCAATCACTAAAGCAAGGATTGGTAAGTGATATCCCATGCCACTATCACGACCTAGGAAATAATAAATCAAGTATGATAGGAATAAACCAATTGGAATACCAAATGCTAAGGACTTCATACCCATAAAGAAACTTTCAAGTCTGATCATCTTAGTGAATTCCTTTGAGGTCATACCAATGGACTTTAACATGGCAAATTCTTGTTTTCTTAATTCCATATTAGTAGTTATCGTATTAAAGACATTGGTAATACCGATAAGAGAAATAACGATAATGAATCCATAAAGGAAGATACCAACTAAGGTATAGAGATTATTCATCACATCAACATTCTCTTGAATGTTATTAACACTATAGTTTTCACCCTTTAAAATTTCATCGATTTCATCTTGTAGTTTATTAGCATCCTTAGCTTTATAATAAACGTCAACGCGATGTGCAATCTTCGATTTAATAATATCATCAAACATCTTATCACTAACAACGATATAAGTACCTTGATAATTCTTAAGACCGAATGGTGCTTTATCAGTAATACATGCTAGTTCGATTTTTAAATCATCCATTACTTCGGAGGTTCCCTTCATAACTTCGCCAACTTTAAAGTCAGTATATCGCAAAGTCTTATAAACCATCTTTTTGCCACTTTCTTGATAACCTACTCTAACATAATCCATCATAATTCCTTTGTCATATACATCATCATGATTTAAACCTAATTCGGCAATATATTTTTTATATTGTTCTTCACCTAAAGCATAGATATTGACATATTCAAAAGTATCATCAGTCGTCCTATCAATATGTAAGAATTCCTTATATTCGGAATTAATACGAGGTTCTGTTCGTTCAAGACCCGTTTCTCTTAAAACGGTATAATCTTCAATACCATCTAATTTGGTCGTACTTAGATATTTATCATATAATCTTTCATTAAGTGTACCTCTTGATGCTAAGGAAATATTATAATCACTTGTATTTAATTCACTTTCAACAGCTTCAAAAGCCATATTCATAAAGCTTGATAAAGCGATAAAGACAAAGACAGATACCGCAATTGATATAACCGTGGTACGATATTTTTTCTTATTTCGTTTAAGATTCTTGTAAGATATATCACCACCCATACCAAAGATTTTTTTAATAAACTTAGGTGATTTAACTTTTTTAGAATTGATCTTAATATTAGCACTATTTCTAATGGAATCAATTGGTGATACCTTAGCTGCTCTTCTAGCACTTCTTAAAGATGATAGGTAAATGGTAATAATACCTAGAAGAACTGCTACAATGATAGCAAAATAAGATAGTGAGAAGATTAAACTTTCATCAATAGCAATACTTTCAGCAAGGAAATAATTACATACGATGATCAAAATATAAGCTGCTAAGATGCCGGATAAAATACCTAACGGAATACCAATCATTCCTAAAATAGTTGCTTCATAGAAGACATTTCTTCTAATTTGTTTTTTCGTAGCACCAATACTTCTTAACATACCATATTGTTTAATCTTTTCGGTAATCGAAATGTCAAAACTGTTCTTAATACAGAACACCGAAGTAAAGATGATGATGAACATAACAATAGCAACAACTATTCCCAATTCACCTACACTACTTAATCCAAGAGGATCGGTTTCAAGACCAATTAAATAATTATTAATACTAACGTTATATCTCTCTTTGGAAGAATATTCATTGATATATTTTTCCATTTCTTCATCGGTAATATTGTCCCCCTTCATATACTTAGCATATAAAGTTTCATCAACACCTAAAATATTAGCCGTTATACCATATACATTTTTTAAACTACTCTTTTTAAAACGAGCATATACATCAACCTTACCCGTTATTTCATCTTCATCTAAATGAGTAATAAAGGTATAACCAGGAGCATCATAACTCTCAATATTCGTTGCTGGTCTTTCAATAATACCAACAATCTTATAGGTTTTAGATGTCGTATCAATAATATCTTCGGTCTTTAAAAAAGGATTGCTTTGATCTAATTCAAATTTATCTTCCGTATGGATCCTTTTACCAACATCTAAAGTAATCTCACTATTAAGTTTTAACTCTAAACGTCCATTCGTCTTAAGATGTGTTGGTATTAAGATTTCATGATCATTTTTTGGTAATCTTCCTTCTACCAATTTAACGGAAAGATTTTCTAAAGATGAATCAGTGAAGGCTTTAATAAAAGCATAAGGTTTATCTTCATTTTTGGAAGCAACTTTGGCATACCCAATATCCATAGTTAGATTAATCGTCTCAATATCACGATGATTTTTGAATATATATAGATCATCAACGGGAACATCATAATAAGCAACATGAAAGTTACCTTTTTGATAGGTTTCAAAGTTGATTAAGGATTTGATGCCACTCGAATACATCGATGCCACAGCTGTAATAAGCGCTACCGATAAAATAATACCAATGATCGTAACAATCGTACGCTTCTTATTAAGCTTTAAATTCTTAATCGTTAATTTGTTAAGCAAGTTCATTACTATCCCTCCTTAACAATTTTTCCATCTTCGATTTTAATAATACGATCAGCACACTTAGCAATCTCCATGTTATGCGTAATCATAATAATGGTTTGCTTCATCTCTTTATTAGATTTTTTTAATAAAGCAACGATTTCATCACTCGATTTCGAATCCAAATTACCAGTCGGCTCATCAGCTAAGATCAAAGCGGGATTCGTAATCAATGCTCTTCCAATACTCGTCCTTTGTTGTTGACCTCCAGAAAGTTCATTAGGTAAATGATTCTTACGATTTTGTAATCCCAGTAGTTTTAATAATTCATTTAAGGTATCCTTATTAACTTCACGATTATCGAGTGCTAAAGGTAAAGTAATATTTTCTTCAACATTTAAGATAGGTATTAGATTATAGAATTGATAGATTAAACCGATTTGACGTCTTCTAAATATTGCTAGTTTATCATCATCGAAGTCATAGATATTCTTTCCTTCGATATAAACCTTACCACTTGTCGGACGATCAACTCCCCCAATCAAATGTAATAGTGTGGATTTACCACTACCACTTGCACCAACGATAGCAACAAATTCACCCTTTTCAACAGAAAAAGATACATTATCTAAAGCTACAACTTTAGTAGAATCCTTTCCATATATCTTTGTTAATTTTTCAACTTTTAATAATTCCATAGAAATCTCCTTTCACAATCATTATAAGATATTTAAAGTTACAACTAAGTTACAAAATACAATAACTTCTAAAATATTACAAAATATAATTTATCAATATTATATAATAAATTATGTTAAAATAATTAAGGGAGAGATAAATATGATATTTAAGAAAGATGAAGATGAATTTACTGCAGAATTAGAAGATCACCCTATTAAAGATAGTAATATATATCGCTTATATTATATAAATTATTATCGTACCTCAAATCATAATATCGGTCTTATCGACTGGCCATTTAAACCCTTCTATTTACCTGAAGGAATGTCTAGAGATGATGCCTTTAAAGTATTATCTTACCTAACGGACTTTCTTGAAAGTAATCTTGAATTAAAGGAATGCTCACATCAAAGCGTATCTGCTTTAGATGGCATCATCGATTTAGAAAGATTAGGTTTTAAGAGATGTAACGATAATAATATTCATGAAGAAGATATAATAAATCTTTATACCGTTACGGGAAGAGAATTACTCTTTAAGAGAAGTAAACACTATCCGCAATATTTCGAATGGTATCAAGAAGGTATTACCTTCGAAGAGGTTAAAGCCATCTACGAAAAATATGGAATTGACTTCTATGATCCAATTATAAAAAATGGTGATGAACCTAAATCATTAAAATTAATAGATAAAAAATAAAACGACTAATGAAGTCGTTTTTTCAGTAAAAAGCATTGTACCACATACGTTTGTTTGATATGGCATATATTGGAACATTTAATAGTTGGGTGATTGCCAAACTTCTTAATTGAAGGGAGGTGACATGATGTCAAAGAAAGATTTTTTAATTTTTTCTTTAATACTCATCATCCTTTTACTTATAGCATTACTATTTGTAATCCTAAAATAAAAGAAAATCACCTAACTCAGCAATGATTTAGGTGATGCACAAATATATGGCAACACTCTACATGCGACATTGAATGTTCCCTTTTTATTTTATTCAAGCTTCCTTGACATATTCATAATATCATAAAAGTGACTTTCATACAAGTTACTTTTTATATCACTCAATATACGAGTTATCATCAAAATGGAGCGAACAACAAAGTGGTTTACAACTCTTTCGTATAAAGACGATTGAGTAATATCAATCACTATATTCATTTCATCAAAGAATAGAAAAAGTAGCAATAATTTTTTATGCTACTTATTTTAATTTATTTCCTGTTGTCATTTCATCTTGCATATTTATTGTTTTACCAACTGCATATATTCTATTTTTATTATCCCTAACTCTTTTACCATTTTCGTAATGATAATCAGGCATTTCTAATAATCCGTCTTGTGATAAATAATCAACACTACTTACTGCATAAGAATAAGGTGCTCTTTTAAAGAATTGACCATCTTTGTAAGAATACACAGTATTGCTAAAATCTATAATTAATATATTACCATTTTTATCATAAATTGAATTCCAACAATGTCCTTCATTTTGTCCTCTGGACTCACAATCACCATACATTATAGATGAATTATAACCACATAATTTCATAATGTTTTGAGCCAGTGCTGATCTTTCAACACATTGTGCAGAATAAGTCCCTTTTAATGCACTCAACGGAAAATCTCCACTCATTTGCATTTGATCAACAGCACCCATATCTTCGTCTATAGGTATATTATATTTTTTGTAAAACTCTTCTGCATGTGAAACTGCAAAATTATATAAAACATCATCTCTTCTATCGATATTATCTTTAGGAAATCCAAAATATATATCTAAATAGTTCATAACAAAAGGTAATAAATTCGTATCACTTGGCAAATTTAATTTTTTTATTCCTAAAGCAAAAGCATATAAATAATCTCTATCATAAATATGATAACTACATCCAGCTGTTGCATTTGATATCTTTATTGATGAGTATATAAATCCATTATATGTTCCACCATTAGTATATGCTGTTTTAGAAAAGAAACTTTCAGAAGTTCCAATTTGTGCTGGAGTATTTTCATCATGAGTGAAACTGTTAACTATATTATCAACAAATATTACAATATCTTCATTAGAATTACATTTGTTTAGTTCTTCCAAAAATAGACCGCATTTATATGCTTCTGTATCAAATACTTGATTTGAAGGTTTTTGATTTGTATCTTGAGAATTATCTTGTTTAACATTGGGTTTATATTCTTCAATTGATTCTAATATCGTTTTTATATCTTCAG
>CANQQK010000012.1 GCA_947626015.1 uncultured Bacilli bacterium
CAAAAGGATCTATTTAATCATCTTTTACCAGCATTACGTACAAAGAAACATGAGTTAATTGCTAAAGGAATAAAGATCGTTACGGAATATGATATTTGGAATTATAATAAGGTTACCAATTGGATTAATTCCAAAGAACTTACCCTTGCTATGATGGTCGATAATATCTTGAATACCGATGATAAAATATATGAAGAATATGTCATTAATAAGATGAATAATATGAATAGAAACGAGTGATAATAGTGGATAATTTATTCCAACAGTTATTAGATATATGTAACGATAATGGTTATACTGAAGAAGAGATTAAGACGATTAATAAAGCTTATGAATTTGCTTTAAAACAACATAAAGGAATGAAAAGAAAGAATAATGATCCCTATATAAGTCATCCTTTAAATGTCGCCATTATTGTTGCTAATCTTAATTCCGATGCCGAAACCGTTATTGCGGCATTGGTTCATGAAACAATCGATCATGGTTCATCTTCCTTAGAAGAGATTGAAGAACTATTTGGAAGTGAAATTAAAAATGTTGTTTTATCTTTAAGTAAGGTCAATCGTCTTCACCTTTTAGAGGATTCCGAAGCTTCAAGCTTATATCTTCGTAAGGTCTTAGTAGCATTATCCGAAGATGTTCGAGTTATTATTTTAAAATTAGCGGGAAGACTTCATAACTTACGTACCTTAGAAGGTCTTCCACCAGAGAAACAAAAACAAAAAGCTTTGGAAACGCAAAATGTTTTAATCCCTATAGCGCATCGTTTAGGTATCAATTCCATCAAAGCCGAAATGGAAGATATCACCTTTAAGGTTTTAAAACCTGATACCTATGAAGAGATCGAAAATGAACTACCAGCTCCAAGGGAAGAATTAAACGAATATCTTAAAGATATGATGAATGATATTTCCGAAATGCTAATCGATAATAATTTGCATTTTGAAATCAAGGGAAGGGTTAAGAGTGTATCTTCCTTACATAATAAACTTAGCAATGGTAAGAAATGGAATGAAATATATGATATCTTAGGTATTAGAATCATCTGTGAAGAGGTTAGTGATTGCTATTTGATCATTGGTCTTATTCATTCTTTATATCGTCCGATACCAAAACGTTTTAAGGATTATATTGCGATGCCTAAAGGAAATTCATATCAATCCTTACATACGGGAGTTTTCGGACTTAATGGTTATCCTGTAGAGGTTCAAGTAAGAACTAAGGATATGAATGAAATTGCGGAACATGGTGTAGCATCCCATTGGTCTTATAAGGAAAAAGGTCATAAACAAATCCAAAATGTTATGGAACAAAAACTCCAAATGTTTAGAAATATTATCGATGTTAATTCCGATGAGATCAGTGATGATGATGCTTTTGCTAATAATATGGAAAGCGAGCTTTTATCCGATTTAATCTATGTTTATACGCCTAAAGGGGATGTTGTGGAGCTACCTAAAGGATCAACACCAATCGACTTTGCTTATCGCATTCACTCCCGTGTTGGTGATACCACCGTGGGGGCAATCGTTAATGATCAAATGGTTACTTTGGATTATGAACTTCAAAATAACGATATTATCAAGATCATGACCAATGCTTCAAGTGCGCCCAATAAAGACTGGCTTAATATCGTTAAGACCACAGCTGCTAAAAATAAGATCAAATCTTACTTCTCTAAGCGTGATAAAGAAGAATTTATCACCCGTGGTAAAGAGTTATTAGAAAGAGAATTAAGAAGACAAAAAATCGGTTTTGCTGATGCCCTAACTGATGATAAACAAGAAAAATTGATGAAGGATTTAAAGGTTGGTAGTATGGATGAAGTATATCTACTTTTAGGTTCGATGCGTTATACCCCAATCTATATCGTAAATCTTTTATTTGAAGATAAACAAAATGTTCAAGATATCTTTTTAGATAAGGTTACCAACAATATGAATGGTGTTAAAACCAATCATAAAAACGATATCATTGTTTCCGGATTTGATGATATCTTAGTTAATCTTGCTAGTTGTTGTAAACCCGTATTTGGGGATGAAATCATCGGTTATATCACTAAGGGACAAGGTATCATGGTTCATAAGAAGGATTGCATCAATATTCGTGATGTTAAGGAACGTCTAATCGATGTTGAATGGAATAATGATAATCAAGAGGACAAACAATATGTTACCAAGATCAGCATTGAAACCAATGGTATTGGTAATAAACTTGTCGATATCGTTGCTAAAGCAACAGCAAGATCCATCAATGTTAGTGGATTAAATGAAATAAATCATAATGATCATATCTTCTATGATTTATTAGTAAAGGTTCCAAGTAAGGAAGATTTGGATCTCTTTATCAGTGACGTTAAATCCCTACCATTTGTAGAAAGTGTCAAGAGGTATTAATGAAAGCCGTAGTTCAACGTAGTAAGAATTCATCCGTAAGTGTTGATGAAAAACTCATAAATAAGATCGATAAGGGTATGGTAATCCTTTTAGGTATCAATGTTGAAGATACGAGTGAAGATGTCGATTATTTGGTAAGAAAGATTGTGAATCTTCGTATCTTTGATGATGAAGAAGGCGTTATGAATAAATCCATCTTGGATGTTGGTGGAGAGATTCTTTCAATCTCCCAATTCACCTTGCAAGCCGATACCAAAAAAGGCAATCGACCAAGCTATATCAAAGCTATGCGTGGTGAAGACGCTATCAAATTATATGAAGAATTTAATCAAAAATTAAATGGATATGTTAAGACATATCCAGGAGTTTTTGGAGCTGAGATGATGGTTAAGATTGAAAATGATGGACCAATTACGATTATTATCGATTCAAAAGATAAGTAAAGCTTATCTTTTTTTGATGTTTAACATACTACCTAACGTCGTCGACATGATGAGAATTAAATAATAGATGATCATCATCATATTTAAAGGAGAGTGGAGTAGAAGCGTTAAAATAAACATCGTAAGGACAAGGGAAGAACCCAAGATCAAACCATAACGATAGCGCTTCTTTTTACAGCTCTTGGCACCTAAATATCCCGCCAAAAAGCAGAAGATAATCATGCTAAGCAAATAGATGATCGGCGATACTTCAATCTCTTTTAAATTAAAGATAGCAAAAAGGAGAGGAGTTAATAAGATAATTAAGACTAAGATAATGACTTCTTTAATGTTTTTGTTCATTTTATCACCTAGTAAATATATATTTAATAATAAAAAAAGAATTACTATTGTAATTCGATTTCACATACTTCACTAGCGGTTTTACTATAAGCTCTAAAGAGATTACCAGCACCTAATTTAATACCACCAAAGTAACGAACGATGATGATGAGTTTATGATCTAAGTTACGTTTCTCTAAGACATTATAAATGGGCATCCCCGCTGTATTTGATGGTTCCTTATCATCGCTTCTTCTCACCTTAGGTCCAATGATATAAGCATAGGGAAAATGACGAGCTTTCTTATGTTCCTTTTTAACGTCATCTAAGATACTTTGTACCTCTTCTTCGGAATCCACTTCATAGTAATAACCGATAAATTTTGATTTCTTAATTTCATAGGTAAAGGTATTTAATAATTTCATATATTCACCAATCTTATTATACTATTTTTTGACAAGTTTTCGAAGATTTTTCGATTCCTCATGTAAGGTATGAAAATTCAGACATCCATCATCTAAGTAAGTAATACCACTCTTAGAATATAAATCTTCGATAGTGGTTCTTGAACTTTGCATGAAATCTTTAAAGTTTTTAAGTCCTTGACGACGATCATCAACCGTTTGATAAAAAAGATCGGTTGCTGCTAAAAAGGAATGTATCATATTATTGATATATGCTGTTTTAAAACGATATAATTCTAAATAAGTACGTTCATCTAATAGAGATGCATTTTCTAATCTCTTAAGCTCTTTATTTAAGGTTTTTAAACGGGGTTTAATAAGATGAGATGCTAAGATATATTGTTTACGAATATGCCATAGATAATCGATACTCTTTACTAAACGCATATTAAATGCAATATGAAGATATTCCGGTTTAGTAAGCATTTTATCGATATAATAAGCACTCAATAGTTCAAAGTAATAAGCTTCGGTTTCGCCCAAATAATTCTTAATCAACGGATTGATATCATTACCAAAGAGATAAGCAGATAACATATGAGCTATTTCATGAGTTAGCGTCGTAAAATCTGCTAGGTTCTTTTTCATGTAATAGGAAGCAAAGACGATATTATTAGCATTATCCTTAATACAACGACCTCTAACTTCTTCACAGATGGGATTATTTTCATCATAATCCCCAATTCTTAAACGATTATTATCAGGATTAATGATCTCTCTAATAATCCGTGATATCTCTTTATCATCTAAGGTATCAAAGAAGGTCGCTACTTCCGAAACTAAAGATTCTTTGGTAAGATCTCTTAAGGGAACATTGATGATTAATTCATCATCAGGTTTAAAATGTAAACATTCATTTAAAGAGATATCACTCATCTTTGATGATAAGGCATCTAATTCATTCATGGCTTCATGAAACTCTTTTATAAATTCCCAGTGACTAGGAATATTTTTATGGGTATTAGATGGATCATTATAAGCCATGGTACCTTCTAATTCCGATAATAATATATCCTTATAACGGTCACTTAATTTACTATTTAAGATATCTTCGGTTCGCCAATTAAATTGTTTCATCTAATCACCCCAAATCTTTTTTATCATAACATAACATTTCAAAATAGGGAATAATTATAGTATAATATTGGGTGGTGATATTATGTTTAAGGAGAAGTTAGAACTAGTACCGCATTTACCTGGTAGTTATCAAATGCGTGATAAAGATGGTATTATTATCTATGTAGGTAAAGCTAAAGATTTAAAGAATCGTTTAAGTTCTTATTTTACTGGTAGAGTAACGGGTAAAACCAAAAAATTAGTTTCCGAAATCAATGATTTTGAATATATCGTTACTTCTTCAGAATTAGAAGCTTTTATACTAGAGATAAACCTTATTAAAAAATATGATCCTAAATATAATATCTTGTTAAGAGATGATAAAAGTTATCCCTATATTCAATATAAAAAAGATCCTTATCCAACTCTAAAAGTAGTTAGATATTTAAATGTTAAAAAGAAGAATGCTAAAAATCTCTTTGGTCCTTATGTTAATGCTTATGCTGCTAGAAGAATCGTTAATCTTTTAAATCGTCTTTATCCTTTAAAGAAATGTGATGGTAAACCTAAGGAAGTATGTCTTTATTACCATATTCATGAATGTTTAGGTTATTGTGTTAAAAAGGTCAATGAAGATGAAGTAAAAACTATGGAGAATGAAATATTAGGTTTCTTAAATGGTAATGATGATATCATCTTAAATAAATTGATGACGATGATTAAATTCCATAGCGATAATTTAAACTATGAAGTAGCAAAAGAATTAAAAGAGGAACTCGATTATATCAAAGTCGTAATGGAAAAACAAAAGGTTGAATTACATGACTTAGTAAATCGTGATATTATCAATTATTATTTCGATAAGGGTTTTATATCGATCGAAATCTTCTTTATTCGTAAAGGTAAATTAGTTGGTCAAAATAATCGTATTATACCGGTTAATGATGATTATATCGATGATATCGAATCCTTTATTGCATTATTCTACTCTAAAAATGAAATACCTCATGAAATCCTCGCTCCTAATGAACTTAATTTAGAAATGATGTCCAATCTATTAGATACCAAGTTTATCTATGTCACACGTGGGGATAAGAAAAAGTTACTAGATCTAGCAGGAGTTAATGCTAAGATTAGTTTAGAGAATAATTTTGAAACCATCAATCGTAAGATTGAAAGAACGAGTGGTGCTAATGAAGAATTAGCTAATCTTTTAAAGATGAAAATCTATCGAATCGATTCCTTTGATAACTCCAATCTCTTTGGTAACTATGCCGTATCCGGAATGGTTGTATATAAGGATGGTCTTCCAAGTAAAAAGGATTATCGTAAGTATAAGGTATCCGTTGATAAAAATGATGATTATCATACGATGAAAGAGGTCACGTATCGCAGATACTTTAGAGCATTGATGGAACATAGTGAACTACCAGATTTAATCCTAGCTGATGGTGGTATTACGCAAGTTCACGCCATTAAAGAAACACTAATCGAACTTGGCTTAGATGAAAAGATTAAGGTATGTGGCATGGTTAAAAACGATAAACACCGTACCAATGAATTATTGGATGGGGATACCTTAGAAACTATTCCGATCGATCGCATGAGCAATGTATTTCACTATCTAACACGTATTCAAGATGAGGTTCACCGTTATACTATCGAATACCATCGTACTTTAAGATCCAAGGGTTCGATTGCTAGTATTCTAGATAATATCGAAGGTATTGGTAATGTTCGAAAGAAAGAGCTCATCAAAAGATTTGGTTCGGTAAAAAGAATGAAGGAAGCATCTCTTGAAGAATTAACCGAAATTATTCCGGAAAATATTGCCCTTAATTTGCAAACCTATTTACAAGATTTTACTAATAATGTTGATAGAAAATAGATTTTATTATAAAATGATTTTAAGGTGAAGATAATGGCAAAAGATTTATATGAAAGTAGACAAATGTATCAAGGACCATGGTTATACTTTTTATTGATTCCAATCGGAGCAGTAATCCTAATCTTCTTAGCTGATAAGGGCTTTGATATCTATTATAATCATAAGGTAAGTGAAGATACTAAACTCGTATTAAATGAGATGTTAACCCTAGATTCCTTGGAATCTCAAGAAGACTATATCGAATTTGCTAGCAAGAGATTTAAGGATTTAGGTTATGATCCTGAAGCAATCGATATTCAATTTATCGATGAATATATCGTTGTTATGACATCCCGTTCATACTTCTCTGTTATTGGAGAAATCTTAACCGGAGATAATAAGGTTGCTAAGGCACGTTATAAGGGTAAATATAATGAATATAAAGAAGTCGTTATCGAAGAATTTACCGATGAAGATGATGAAAGATTCTTCGGTGGTGAAGATGATACCGAAGTCAAAGAATAAAAGATGATCATATGATCATCTTTTTATATTTGTTCACTAATCCTTCTAAGAAAAGATAATTATCTTTACTAAAATGATTCTTATATAAAGTAATATCAAATTTATTAGGGTCCTTTAAGACATCTTGATAATTATTTTTAATAAAATTAAAGACAAAATCGATCTCTTCTGAAGTCGTTTTTAAATTATTTTTAGATGCAAATTTAATGATATCTTCCTTCGTCATTCTTTTAATAAAACTTTCAATTAGATTATTCATAAGACCTCCTCATATTATAAATAATATTGGGAAATAATAATAATATGAAAAGATTAAAGTTTATAAAATATATCATTATTATCACCAATATCATTTTATTAATACGTTTAATCGATATATGTATTAATCAACATGATTATTATACGAAGTTATATCAAGATATTGAAGAAAAGACTTATTTAACTTCCACACCCCCAAGGGGAAGAATCTTAGATCGTAAAGGTAATATCTTGGTCGATAATGAAGGCATTAAGGTTTTAATATATCGAATGGGTGAAGAAAAGTTAAAAAAAGAAGATATCGTTAAAATATGTTCGGTCGTAAAGATCGATAATATTGCATCCGATCAAGCTAAAAGAAAATACTTTTATGATTTTAATAAGGATCTAATTGATAGTAGAGTCCCTGCTAAAGATCAAGAGGATTTCCGTAATCGTCTTATCAGTGCTGATGATTATCTAATGCTTAAATATCATTTAATAACGGATGAAGAATTAGCTTTGGTTAAAGATGATGAAGCTTATATCTATGATGAGATTACTAAGGGATATTTAAATCAAGATAAGGTTTTAAAGGTTGGAATAACCGATCAAGAATTAACGAATATTAATGAACTGGGTATTTCGTCCTTAAGAGTCGATATCAAATGGATTAGAAAATATAATTATGATACAGCTTTAAATGATCTCTTTGGTAGTATTGGTCCGATACCTTCAGAAGAAAAAGATATGTATTTAGATAAGGGTTATAATTTAGATGATTATGTTGGGGTATCCTTCTTGGAAAAATATTATGAAGATTATCTAAAAGGAGAGAAGGGGATTTACCAAATCGATGATAATAATGAACATATCACCATTAAAGAAGAGGTTAGGGGAAGTGATTTAATACTGGGAATCGATATCGATAAACAATTAAAGATTGAAGAAGCTTTGAAGGAAGAAATCTTAAAAGCTAAAAAGTATCCTGCTAGTAAATATTACAATGGCTCATATATCATCGTAAGTAATCCAAGTGATGGGGGCATCTTAGCCTTTGTTGCTTTAAAGTATGATGGGAAGGACATGAAAAGCGACACCATAGGTCTTTTAGCTAACTCCTATACTGTGGGGTCAGCCATCAAGGGTGCCAGCCACACCGTCGCTTATAAATATGGGGTATTAGATGAGAAGACCATCATGACAGATGGTTGTGTTAAACTTTATTCCCAAGGAGAAAAGTGCTCATGGAAAAGTTTGGGAAGAATCAATGATATCGATGCCCTAGCTTATAGTTCCAATTACTTTCAATTCATCAATGCCATTAAGGTTAGCAATCAAACCTATAAACGCAATATGGTCTTTAATCCAACTAAGGAAGACTTTTTAAAGTACCGAGATATCTTCGATAGTTATGGTTTAGGAGTAAAAAGTGGCATTGATCTTTATGAAGAACAACTAGGTATCAAGGGTGATAACTATAGTGGGGATCTATTATTAAATCTAAGCATTGGTCAGTATGATACCTATACACCCCTAATGCTTAATAGCTATATCAGTACTATCGCTAATGGTGGTAATCGCTATAAATTAAGGCTTGCCCAAGGTATTATCGATAAGGATGGTAACTACGTTGATATAAATCCTAAAGAGCTTCTAAATACGATCGATTTGGATCCTAAATATATGGAAAGAATTCGAACTGGTATGCATAATGTTATATTGAAAGGTACAGCTATGAGTTATTTTAACTATAAATATGATGGTGCTGGTAAGACCGGTACCAGTGAAACCTATTTTGAAAATCATGGTACTTATACCAATACCTTTGTTGGTTTTGTACCCTATGATAATCCCGAATATGCCATAACCATTGTATCCCCTAATATTACCACGACAAAGATGTATGATTATAAATATCCTATTAATAGTCGTCTCTCCAAGGCTATTAATACGATTTTGTTTGAAAAATAGGTATTAGTATGCTAAAATACTTGTAGTTTAGCAAGTGAGGAGGCAATATAATGGCTAAAGGAAAAACAGATTCTAGAACTGCTATTGGTTTAAAATGTTCAAAATGTGGTAATATGACTAGAAGACATACAGAAAAAAATACTAAAAATACAACTGATAAATTAGAATTAAATAAATATTGTCCTAAATGTAAATCTGTACAAGTTTTTAAAGAAACTAAAATTGGAAAATAAAGAATATAATAGAAAGGTGATACTATGAATATCAATATTAATGAGATTAAAAATGGTATGACGATCATCATTGATGGTAAACTATGCTTAATTGAAGAATTCCAACATGTAAAACCTGGTAAAGGTTCAGCATTCATGAAGATGAAATTAAGAAATTTAAGAACTGGAGCATTAGTTGAAGATACTTATAATACCAATATTAAGATCGAAAGAGCTAGAGTAGATAGATTACCTATGCAATATTTATATTCTATGGGAGATTCATATGTTTTCATGAATAATGAAACCTATGAACAAATCGAAATACCAGCTGATAAACTTACAGATCAAATTAAATATTTAAAAGAGGGATTGGATATCGTAATATCTATGTATGAAGGAGAAATCCTTGGTATTCAATTACCAGAAAAGATTGAGTATGAAGTAGTTGAAACAAGTGATGCTGTTAAAGGTAATACAACAAATAATGCCCAAAAAGATGCTAAGATCGAAACTGGTTATGTTGTAAAAGTACCTCTATTTATAAATCAAGGAGAAAAGATTTTAATTTCTACTTTGGATGGTAAATATGCTGGAAGAGCTTAAGGAAGCTCTTTTTTTATTGGTAAAAATTAACAAATTTTAAATATTACTAATTTAGTGTAAACTCTTGACATGTGTAAAGCAACTTGATATTATTAGTATGTAAAATAGAGAAGGGAAGTTCGTAAAATGGAACAATTAAATAAGTTATTACAAGAATTAGGAATTTCTAAAGTTAGATTAGCGAAGTATTTAGGTGTTTCAAGACAAATGGTATATAATTATCTAGAACTTGAAAATATCAATAAATGGCCTAAAGAAAAGAAAATCTTATTATTAAAGTTACTAGATATCGCTGATGGAGATGAAGATACAGTTGCTAATATTAAAGTAACTACTGATTATCTATTAGCGGTTGAAAATAGATTAACCGAAGGTGTTAAAGAAGCAACTGAGAATGATTATTTAGATTTAAAAGGATTAAAAAAGGAAGAACATGCACTTATCAGTGATATTACTTTCTTGATCAAAGAAAAATTAGTTGAAAGTGAAAATCATGAAGAGAATTTCTATACTTTACAATATGTCTATCATCTATTACAAAGTATGGACAATGTACCAGAGATTAAATATCTTTTAGGCTATCTATCTAAAGCTACTGGTTTTACTCCTCCAAATGTATTTAGATTCAATGAAGATAAACAATTTATCTTTGAAGGGATCATCCATTCCGCATTTACACTATATAATAGTGGGGGAGCTAGTAAGAGTAAAGTTATTGAATCAAGAAATAGATTTCTTCAAGAGATCGAATCTCGTAATGAAGAGAAACTTAGTAGAACTCAACAATTAAATACCGTTAAAGTTCAAGCATTAAGAGAACTTGGATATGATGTTATCAATACCGAAAATGCTGCTGAAGTATTTGAAAAAATAGCTGAGATTCAATCAAGAGGTGTATAACACCTCTTTTTATATGAAATAAAGGGTAGAAGAGGGGAAGTTAATAAAAATATTTAGTAACACTTAAAAACCCCTCTTACACCCTTAAAATTATGTAATATGATGATATATCATATGTAATATATAATCTATTAATAAATATATTATATAAAAAAATAGATAATATTATTATCCATTAGAAAAATATTAAACTCCCCTCTTCTAATTAAGCAAAATAGAAGGGGAGAAGAGATATACTCTATTTATAAAAATACCTATTAATAATTATCTTAAAGTCCCCTTCTTTTATATATAAATATATAGAAGAGTAGAGAATAAGTTATATATAAAGATGATTAATAATATCTAAATTTATAATTATATATGATCTTCTTAAAAGATATATAATTTAGGGATTGATAATTATCCATCTTTTTTTAAAAATACAGAAGTTAACATAATATATATTATAGGAAGTTCTAAGTTTTTATTTAAAGCATATATAATTACCCATTTTTAAGCATTTTAAGACACTTTTTATAAAAGTTCGATAAATTATACATAAAAACTTTTAGACTTCTATAATATAACTTTAAACAAAAAAATTAAAAATTACAATACTAAAATTATTTATTATCTTCATAAAGATGTTTATTGATTATAGATTCAATAGATAATATATGTTCAAATAATTCTTTATTTTTTGGTAAAATTTCAGCAAATTTTTGAAGAAAAACAAAAGCAACAAACCAATTATAAGATGGACTATTAAATTTTTCATAATCAAGTACCTTTTCATTATTTTCCATAAAAAACACCTCCTTTGAAAGTAGGGGAATAAAATAGACCACTGCTCTTCTCTTTCGGTCTGGGCCGATGGGCCCCGAACGAAGAAAAGAGAATGTCGGAGAAATGAGTCTACTATCAAGTATAAGAAATAAATATAAATATATTAAATAAAAAGATAGCAAATAATTAAAACAAAATACTAGAAAATACCCAAAATACCCAAAAAATCATATAGTCGCAGTATAGATGATTTTTTGAATACTCTACTCTCCTATTCTTTTTGAAAAAAGAATCAAAAACTTTTAAATTTTTCTCGCCGAAGGGCAAGAAACAAAAAAGAAATTGCATTTCATTTTTGTTTTTTTACAACATTATTAAAATTTTTAAAAATATTAAATAATTTTCTCGGCATATTCTCACTCGTGGATCATAACTGAACCACTCATTGCGATATTCCAATTCCTTATTGATTATTTTTAAAAATAATGACTAGTAAATGAATAGAAAGAAATCAGGATAAAATAATAAAATAAAAGTAATAAAAGAGGAAACAAAAGAAGAAATAATCGGTTGTGCGCCCGTACGGGCATACCACAACCTCTTGCATTTTTTTCCAAATTACATTATTTTTTCTAAATTAAATTATCACTATCGTTTAACCAATCAATATCAAAATCATTAAAATTTTCTATAGATTCATTATTATTATTATTTATATTAATTTTATTATTAATTTTATTATTATGGGTGAAATTTTTTTCGTGGGGGTACGAAATTTTTTTCACCCCTCCCACGAAATTTTTTTCATACCTTGTATAGTCAATGTAAATAAGCCTTTTAGAATTACCTAGAATCTTAATAGTGATATAATCTTTATCATTTAGTTGCTTAATCAAATTTTGTATAGTTCTTTCACTTATACCATACAAATTAGCAAAATAAGAATTAGTAGCCCAACAAAAACCTTTTTCATTACACAAAGAGGTAATCTCGGAATAAAGTAATTTTGCATTTGCAGACAATTCAGTATCATATCTAACAAAAGCAGGTAAAATAGCATAAAAATTAGGCTTATCACTCATAAAAACACCTCTAATTAAAGCTCAGATTTAAAGATTAGTTGGTGACAATAATTGTTAAAATCCCCTACTTCTAATCGATTATCAAATCGAATATTTTTAAATATTATTTTATCTCTACAAGAATAGATAAATAAATAATCAAGAATATGAAAATAATAATTGGGAATCCATTTTCCGAACTTTTTAAAATTATAAAAATGAATAGATTTAACTTTAGACTTTAACAAAGGGTAGCCAATAAAACTATTGGTTCTAACAAAATACTTTAAAAGATAACTTACGGAGCATAAATTATTACCTTCAAAAGAAATAGATAAAATCATAATTTTATAATTTTTTGACATAATAACCACCAAAAAACCTAAAAGTTAATAGTATATATATTATAGGAAGTTATGTATTTTTGCTTTTTAGATGGATAATTATCAATCTTACTATTCTCTTATATTAAACTAATATATATTAATTACTATAAATATATTATTCATTTATTTATATCTTATTTTATATAATACTACTCCCCTTTCAAATTATTAAATTTGAATAGGGGGTTTCAATTTAAATTTTTAAGGTGATAAAGATATATATTAATGATAGTATTACTCCTAAAGAAAAATATTTATATTCTTGAAGTTTTAATGATTCTTTATATAATTTATTAATACTTAAACTGATCATTATACCAGCTACAAAGATTAAGATAATACTGATGGTTAATTGGTTGATAAAGGGTCTTAAGAAGAGATAAGCACATATAGCACCTAGGGGTTCAGCTAGACTTGAGAGGATTGATGCCCCTACTCCCTTCATGGTAGAGTGGGTGTATTTAGCGATTGGTACAGCAATACATATTCCTTCAGGGATATTATGAAGCATGATAGCAATACTTAGTTTTATTCCTAAATTGGTATCATATAGAGATGTCATAAAGGTTGCTATACCTTCAGGAAAGTTATGAATCATTAAGGTTATTAGTGATAAAATCCCTACTTTATAGATACTACTCCCCTCTTCTATTTTATTATCTATAAAGTTAATCGTTATAACACCAATTAAAAATGCTAATATAATGATCATTAAGCCCTTTAATAAGGAATAATGATGCATAATATTAAAGACACTACTAGGTAAGAGATCTAATATCGATATCAAGATCATAATGGATCCTGAAAAAGCTAATGTAAGGCTCATATAAGAAGTTTTTCCGATATTAGGTATAAATACTAATAAGGAACCAATAACAGTCCCCATACCAGCTATAAAACAGATTATTAAGGGTATTAATATATTATTCATAGTAGATTATATGTTTAAAGTATAAAAAAAGAAGGAAATTATTGATTATTTCCTCCATTATTATTATCATCTGGTCTTTGAATATCTTTATTTAATATTGCTTGAACCTCATCACTATAGGAACTACGGGTATTCTTTTTAGCTATTATTTTATAGACGATATATCCAACTATCGTTAGAACGAGAATACCAATCATTATGACATTACCAAAAGTTTTATCCTCTTGAGTTTCCTCTTGAGTACTCATCTTAGTTGTGGTATTAGTAGTATCTTCATCACTCTTTTTAGTAGTACTAGAAGTTGTTGTATTAGTATTACTAGTTGTGGGAATGGTATTGGTTTCAATAACTACTCCTGTACTTCCATGATATGCTGTCGTGGTCGTTGTTTTATCGGATGTTTTAGGATTATTAGTATTACTTACCTTATTACTAGTCTTACTTTGAGAACCTTTAGTTGTAGCAACCTTTTTAGTTGTTAAAGCTCTTCTCGTTGTTACCGTAACTTTAAGATTCATAGCTTCATTTTTATATTTAGTAACATTGCTTTCATTAAAATTATAGGTAGTTTGTTTACCACTTGTGTTATAAGCACTTTTAGATATGGTTAAATTTGTTTTAGGTATTAATTCTAAACTCATACCAGCTAGGAAAGTATGTGAAGTTAAATCCATACGATAAAATTTACCATCTAACTTAACGATATTATAAGTATGATCAGATTGGAATGTTTGCTTTTTTTCATCTACCGTAATAGCACCATCAATAACATATGATTCGATTCCATATTTTTCCATAAAGTATGAGAATGCATTAGAATATCCAATACAATTAGCATTTCCGGTAAGGATAACATCATACATTGATGAATATCCTTTTTGAAGTTCATCAACAAAGCCATCATCAACGAAATATCTAGCATGTTTTACGATAAATTGAAATGATGCTAAGATCTTCTCATAATCTGAAGCATTACTTTTAGGCATTTCTGTGCTAAATAATTTATTTAAAAAGTAATCTACCCTTTGTTTTTCATCACCAGTATGTCTTGTCCAATAGTTGTTATATCTCATCTCACCAACATTTTTATAAGAAGCTAAATTTAAAGGAAATCTTATAGGTTCTTGAGGACCCTTTACGGAGTATTTATAATAATTTTGTCTTAGATTAGATACTCCATATTTACTCATAACGTATCTTTCTACTTCATTGAAATCGATATTATCATATGGTGACCAAGTAAACATAACTTCACCAATACGATAATTTAAGAACATATCATCCCAAGCTTTTTTAAAACTATCTGTAGAATTAACTCTTATTCCTGATGATCCATACTTACTAGCTCTTAAATCGGCTTGTTCAGAAGCAGCACCAGTTTTATACTTAGAAGCGGATATCTCTTTACCATTATAGAAATAAACACTGCCATCTTTACTAGGCATCTCTTGATATCTTGTATATCCATAATTCTTAACGGCTTCATCAACCGACATTTCCTTATTATTTTCATCATAATATTTTAAAACCCGACTTCCAGCCTTACCGGTTATTTGCATCCAAGTATCGCCATAAGAATATGATCTTTCAAAATTAATAAAGATGAAAGTAAAGATTGCACATATTAAAAAGACGGCAACTAAGATATCTCTTTTCTTCATAAACTCACCTATTCTTCAATAAATATAACATATTAATTATATTAATTCAATAATTGGACATAATAAAAACGGGAGGTAGTTATGAAAAATAATAATATGAATAATTCAAAAAGCAATAGAACAAATAAAAGTAAAAAATGTTCTAAGCAACAACAAACTTCTAACAATATGGAAGATTAAAAATAAGGCATCGATGAATGATGCCTTTTTATTTTCTTGGAAAATATTCGATATAATCTTGATGTAATAGTTCATTGCTTAAATGAGTATAGATTTGGGTTGTAGAAATATCGGAATGACCTAATAATTCTTGAATAATACGTAGATCAGCACCATTTTCTAAAAGATGAGTAGCAAAGGTATGTCTTAAGGTATGTGGGGATACCTCTTTCGTAATTCCTTTTATTAAGCATTCCTTTTTAATGATCTTAAAGACAGCTTGTCTCGTCATTGGTTCACCATGATTATTTAAGAATAGATAATTATTTAATTTACTCTTTAATAATAAGGGACGATAATTATCAATATAGTTTTTTAGGGCATCCAAAGCAATATCATTGATGGGAACGATTCTCTCTTTACTCCCCTTCCCCATTACTCTTACGATACATTCATCGTAATCGATATTCATAAATTCTAAAGATATGGTTTCGCTGATTCTTAATCCCGTAGCATACATGAGTTCTAATAAAGCTTTATTACGGGCATCATATGGTGTTTTAATATCGATATCTAATAATCTATCGATCTCTTCAACGGTTAAATAAGTAGGAAGATGAACCCCTAATTTAGGTTGTTTAATACCATTTAAAGGGTTTTCCTTACAATCTCCTTTTTTGATAAAGTAATTATAAAATGTTTTCATCGTTGATATATTATGAGATATTGTTGATGGTGCTAATTCACTTAAGGTATTTAAATACTTTTCAATATCTTTGATAGTTAGTTTTAAAAGATCTTTGTTTTCATAGAAATTACTTAGTTTTTTAATATCATTATCATAAGAATTGATGGTATTATTGCTATAATTTAATTCGTTTTCTAGATAGGATAGAAACTCCGAAATATAGATATTATTCATAATATATCCTCCTAAATATAATTATAACATCTATTTTAATATTATCAATTATGGTATAATTTTTATTGGTGATACTATGGAATTACTTGCAGATAAATTAAGACCAATGTGTCTTGATGATGTTATCGGACAAAGACATCTTGTTGGTAAAGGAAAGATTTTATCTAATTTGGTTGCTAATAAGAAATTATTTTCCATGATTCTATATGGAAATCCTGGTATTGGTAAGACCAGTATTGCTTATGCGATTGTTAATGAACTTGGTTGTAAATATCGCATGCTTAATGCGGTTATAAATAATAAGAGTGATTTTGATGTTGTTATTGAAGAAGCTAAGATGTATGGAGAGATCGTCTTAATCATCGATGAGATACATCGTATGAATAAGGATAAGCAAGATCTATTACTACCATATATTGAAAAAGGAACGGTTATTTTAATTGGTCTTACGACATCCAATCCTTATTATAAAATAAATCCGGCTATTAGGAGCAGATGTCAAATATTTGAACTTCATCCCCTATCCAAAGATGATATTAAGGATGGTTTAAAGAAAGCATGTAAGCATCTAGAAAAAATTGATATCGAAGATGATGCTATCGATTTTATTGCTTCTCTTTCCTCTGGGGATTTTAGAAGTGCCATCAATCTTTTAGAGATGAGCTACTATGCTACGGAAGATAAGCATATTACGGTGGATGTAGTTAAAGAAATCAATGCCAAACCGATCGTCATTGGAGATCAAAATGGGGATGCCCATTATGATTTAATCAGTGCTCTCCAAAAGAGCATTCGAGGTTCCGATGTTGATGCATCGCTATATTACTTAGGAAGACTCTTAGTTATTGGGGATTTAGATATTATCTATCGTCGCCTTAACGTTATTGCTTATGAGGATATCGGGCTTGCTAGTCCCGGTATTGGACCCAAGGTTAGAGCAGTTATTGAAGCATGTGAGATGCTAGGCCTTCCAGAAGCAAGAATTCCTCTAGCCGATTTAGTAATTGAGATGGCTTTATCACCGAAGAGTAATTCTGGAGTTATGGCCATCGATGAGGTTATTAGTGATATCGAAGCTGGTAAATCTTATAATACTCCCGCTTGGATAAAGACCTCTTCCCCACTCTATAAATATCCCCATAATTATAAAAATCATTGGGTAAAACAACAATATCTACCTGATGAACTTAAAACAAGACATTATTACAAACCATGTCAAAATAAATATGAAATGGGCTTAAAAGCCATCAATGAGGAGATGAAAAAACAATGAATATTACAATAATTGGATCAGGAGTATATGGTATTGCAATGGCTTATGCTCTTTCAAAAAATAAGAATAATAAGATTAAGATGTGGACCGAAAGTGAGGAAACCCTAAAGGCCATCCTTGATCATCGTGATCACTATGATTTACTTGGTGGAATAAAGATTCCTAAAGAGATAACATTCACCTGTGATTATGAAGAAGTCATGAAGGATGCTGATTTAGTATTTATCATGTGTGCTGCTCGTTATGTTGGTTCCGTATGTAAAAACATCATGCCTTATATCAATGACAAGATGCATTTCGTTATTGGTTCTAAAGGTATCGAACAAAACTCCTGTCGTTTCGTTCATGAAGTCTTCTTAAACTTCATCAATACGAAGAAACTAGCTGTTATTTCGGGACCATCTTTCGCCATCGATATAGCGAATCTAGAACCAATCGGCTTAAGTATCGGTTATAAGAGTAAAGCAACCTTAAATGCCTTTAAAAAGGCTTATAAGGGAACGAATATTAAGCTAAGAGAAACTAAGGATCTCTTAGGCGTTGAACTATGTGGATCCATTAAAAATGTTATTGCCGTAGCAGCAGGTGTCTTAGAAGGTTTAGGTTATTCCGAATCTACTAGAAGCTTCTTAATTACTGAATCCATTCATGATATTATGGAACTTATTCATGGTCTTGGTGGTAATAAGAAAACCATGTTATCTTTTGCTGGTGTTGGTGATCTCCTTTTAACCGCAACTTCAACGAAATCTCGTAACTATAGTTTTGGTGTCTTACTTGGTAAGAATGATCCTAAAAAGGTTCAAGAATACTTAGATAATACAACGGTTGAAGGATATTATACTTTAAAGAGTATCTATGCTCTATTACGTAAGAAAAAGATTAAGATGCCCGTAATCGATTTAATATATGATATCGTTATGAAAGGTGAAGACCCAAATAAACTTGTCGAATTCTTGATGACCAAATAAGTAAAATGATACTTATTTGTTTTTTTTGCAAAATAAAAAGGACTGCCTTCAAAGTCTTGTGACTCTGATGAGCAATCCGTAACCATTAATAATAATGGTTATTTAATTAATTAAATAACTAAAATAATATAATAAATATATATAATATAATAATATTATTATTAATAATTAATAACTAATTAAATAATCTTTTCTTACTTATATAGAAACATACTCCAGCAAGTGTTACTATAGAAATTCCGCCAATAACTACATAATTTGTTATACCATCATATGTTTTAGGATTTTCAGTTTCTTCATCTTCAGTTACTGGGGTTTTATTGTCTAAGTAAACAATACCGTAAGTTGAGAATTTATCAGTAGCAAATGTTAAATTCTTACCATCTTTAGATAAAGTGGTTTCTAGTTTTTCAACTACACCATTGTGTTCTCTTAAGATATAATAAGTTCTTGTATATCCTTCTGCTACAGCAGGAATATCTTTAGGAACAGCAACTGTTAAATTAACTTTTTCAGTTAATTCATGTAAGTTGTAAGATTTTTCTCCAGCTTTAACTAAAACTTCGATATCTAAGTATTCAGCAACTTTACCTTCGCCAGCTACTTTTTCAAAAGAAGCTTTAGTTTCATCAGTTACATCAGTTTTTTCGTCAGCTTCTAAAGTAATTTCTACATCAGCAGTTGCTAGTTCAGCAGCTTCTTTTAAATTAGCTAAAGAATCTTTCAAAACATCAGCAACATTTTTATCTTCAACAGTAACTTTAGAATCTTTTTCTACTTCAACAGTAGTTTCTGGTAATCTTGAATGAACTAAAAGACCTTTTGCTACTCTGATATTACAGAACCATACAGATCTAACTGATACAGTATCTTTGTTTTCAGCTGTAACTTCAGAAACTTCTTCATCGCCAGATGTACCTACTACTTTATCACCAAGTAATAAAGTGAAATTAACATAAGCCTTATCACCTTTTAGGAAATAATGCCATCTATATGTATAAACTCCACTTTCAGTTAC
>CANQQK010000013.1 GCA_947626015.1 uncultured Bacilli bacterium
TTTATGGACAAAATTATTAATATTGCAGTAGTAGCACACGTTGATGCTGGTAAATCTACTTTGGTTGATGCCCTACTTCAACAAAATGGTGTATTTGGAGAACATGATCAAATAGTTGAGCAAGTTATGGATAGTGATGATATCGAAAGAGAAAGAGGTATTACCATCTATTCTAAGAACTGTGCTATTAGATATAAAGATTATAAGATTAATATCGTTGATACTCCAGGACATGCTGATTTCTCTAGTGAGGTAGAAAGAGTTATTAGAACGGTTGATACGGTTATCTTACTTGTAGATTCTGCTGAAGGTGTTATGCCACAAACACGTTTTGTATTAAAGAAAGCCTTAGAACAAAATCTAAAACCAATCCTTTTCATCAATAAGATTGATAAGAAAGATGCTCGTATTGAAGAGGTTGTTAATATGACCTTTGATCTATTCGTTGATCTTAATGCTACTGATGAACAATTGGATTTCCCAATCGTTTATGGTATTGCTAAACAAGGTATTGCAACGCTTGATCCAAATGATTTAGGCGATAAGACGATTGCTCCATTACTAGAAACCATTTTAAAACAAGTAAAACCTTATGAAGGTAGTGAAGATGATGATCTTCAATTACAAATATCTTCATTAGCATATGATGGTTATATTGGTAGATTAGGTATCGGTCGTATTACATCAGGTAAGATTAAGAATAATGAGACCGTAACCTTAGTTAAAAATGATGGGGAAGTAACCAGCTTTAAAGTTACAAAACTATTCGTTAATGAAGGACTTAAAAAGGTCGAAAAAGATGTTGCTTATTATGGTGATATCGTAACGATTGCTGGTTGTGCTCATATCTCTATTGGTGATACGATTAATGATTTGGGTAAACCTAATCCCCTTCCACCAATCGAAATTGAAAAACCAACTCTATCTATGAACTTCTTAGTTAACAATTCTCCATTTGCTGGACGTAGTGGTAAGTTCTTAACTTCTCGTCATATCAAGGAAAGATTGGAAAAAGAGTTAGAAACCAATGTTGGTTTAGAGGTTGAAGAATTACCGGGATCTGATGGATATAAGGTTTCTGGTCGTGGTGAGTTACACCTTTCTATCTTGCTTGAAAATATGCGTCGTGAAGGATATGAACTATCTGTATCTAAACCACAAGTTTTATTTAAAGAGATCGATGGTGTTAAATGTGAACCATTTGAGACCGTCATTATTAATACCCCATCTGATTATGCTTCCACGGTCATCAGTGACCTACAAGAGCGTAAAGGTATGCTTATGAGCATGACGACTAGTGATGATAACTACACACATCTTGAATTCGAAGCACCAACTCGTGGACTTATCGGTTATCGTTCCTCATTTATTACCAATACTAAGGGTGAAGGTATTATGGTTCGTTCTTTTGACGAATATAAACCTTATGCTGGTGATTTAACGACTCGTAAGAATGGTGTTTTAGTATCCATGGAAAATGGAAAGACTTTAGGTTTCTCTTTATGGAATCTTCAAGATCGTGGTCAATTGATCGTTGGACCAGCAACCGATGTTTATGTCGGAATGATTATTGGTATCAATAATCGTGATAATGATTTAAACGTTAATCCATGTAAGAACAAACAACTTACTAATACTCGTGCTAGTGGTTCCGATGAAGCCATTGCTCTTATTAAACCTAAGACATTCTCTTTAGAGGAAGCTTTAGAGTTTATCGAGGATGACGAATATGTTGAAGTTACACCTGATGATATTCGTATGCGTAAAGCCATTCTTGATCCTGATGAACGTTATCGTTTAAATAGAAAATAATTAAACGTCAGGGGGATATTGATGATAAAATTACCAAGTGATTTAGACGTTGTAAAAAGAGTTAGAATATTAAGATTTAAAAAGGTCTTAGCTTTTCTTATAGCTTTAGGGATACCCATTGTTATAGTAGCTATCATGATAGGTATGCTTATTGCTCAAATTTTCTTCGGTGTTAGTAACCTATGGCAAGCTGTAGTATTGATGAATGTCTTTGTTCAAAGTGAACTTATATTAGGTCGTCATTATAATGATCGAGTAGAGCAACAATTCCGTGATTTATCGACAGAGATTAGTGAAAGTTCCAAGAAACATTTTTCGATTGCTAATCTATCGGATATTGCTATTGTTCCTAAAAATATTCAACTTGGAAGCAATATCAATTCGAATGCTATGGTTGAAATATTTAAAAAAGGTCATTATGTTCTAATTCATGCTTTCCCAGAAGATTTAATAATTAGAGAATATCGTGATGATGAAGAACAATTAAATGTCGAACTTTTAGAAACCGAAGAAAAAGAAAAAGCCTTAAAGGAACTAAAAGAAGATGTCTTAGTTAAGAAATTAACGCTTCCGATTGAGGATTTTAAATAGATTTCATCTTATCCAATTTATCAAGTAAGTCATTTAAGACTTGCTTGATTTTTTTTATCTCATCATCACTTGGTGGGGGAAAGTTATCTGTATTATATTGGTTATTATTGGCATTATCATCTTCAAATACTTGCGCAATTGCTGAATTAGTTTCTAATATTTGTCCGATTAACATAAACCAGTTACCAATAGCATTCTGTTCATCAGCAGTATAGTTTCCTAACATAGCATAACCTAAAATTATTGCTGATAGAGTATATAATTTAGGTGTTCCTTTGCTATTATTATTCATAATAAAATATATGAAAAAAAGGAGTTAACATAACTCCTAATGTTTATTAAACTCATCTTCAATAAAACTGGTTTTAATAAGTCTTTTAAAGACGTGATCATTACAAATTAGATCAAATTCGCCAATAAATTCATAGATATTGGAATTCCATTTAATCTTAAATTGATTTAAACCATAATATTGACTTGTTCTTTCAAAGTTTCCTGATATACCACCTAGATCACAATAGTTGAAATATTTTTTATATCTTTCAAAGATGGCATGATATAGGTAGTGATTTGGATTTAGATAACGATATTCATCCGAAAATCCACTAGAGAAGATCGATATACGATTATAGTTTTTAATAACTAAAGCTCCGGCAACATAATCAACCTTATGTTTCTTTAAACCATCCGTAGCTTTAATAATCTTATCTTTAAAGAATTGAACACGTTTATCGGATTCAATCTTAGCATTTAAATTTCTTCTTGAAGGATCGGATTCAATAAGTTCATTTAGTTTATCATTTGCAACGACTTCATGATCATATTGAACACGGACGCTATTTAAATATTTTTCAAAATCAATCTTGATGAAGACCATATCGATAGAATTATCTTTACTAAAAACATTATAGAAATTACGGAAATATGATATCGGATTCTTCGTCTTATTTTTAATAAATTCATAATAGATATCCATCTCTTTAGGTTCACCTATATCAAGGAACATTCCTCTTGAAATAGCTTTCTTAACCTTTTTACGAAAATTACGATTAATTTTTGAAATATCGTAGTTTTTTAAATTAATATAAGCATTGAACTTCGGTAATAAGAGATCAAATTCTTGAAGTTCAACCCTTCTTTTAACATTCATTTGTTTTAAATTATCGATAATACGAACATTTCCGTTATAAGAAACAATATAATTAGCTTTCTTAGAGGTTTCCCCAATAATAATTTCTGGATTGAATTTGATGAATACAAATCCTTTTCTTTTATAAAACTTTCTTAGATCATTTAAAAAATTATTTAGTAAATCTGTATCATAATAATCGACTAAGAAACCCTTTGGTGCATAACCATACATTGATGAGGAACCAATCTTCTTCTTTAAGATCATGGATGCCGCTTTGATTTCGTCATTATCGCTATAACCGATATAATCATAGTCGTATCCATATTCGCTCATCAATATCGCATATTTTGATGTTTGACAGTAGTTGTTTAATTGATGATACATCGCAAAATTATCGAATTGTGCATTGCTTAGTTCAACTATCTTCATTGCGCCATCCCCTCTCATAAATTATAACATACCACTATTTCAATTAAAATTCTATATCATTTTATATTGCTAATAGTTTACAAATGTTTTATACTAATACCACTGATTATTAATATTTATTTTATTTCCTTGAAATATGGGGAAAAGTATGATAAATTAATAGGGAATTGGGTGATAAAATGGAAACAGCATTAATTATTATATCAATTTTATTAATTGCGTTAGTATTATTACAAAGTAATAAAGCTCAAGCTAGTGGACAAATAATTTCTGGTGGAAATGCTGAATTATTTAAGAATCAAAAGGAAAGAGGAACAGAACTTCTTATAAGTCGTTTAACTCTTATTTTAGGAATAGCATTCTTTGTAATATCATTAATATTATATTTACAATAATGAGTACACTTTGGTGTACTTTTTTTATTTATTAAAAAGACCTGTGTTATAATTTTAGTAGGTGATTATTATGTATCAAAACGTAATCGATTTATTGGAACATGAGAATGATGCTCTTGATTTGATGAGCATTAATGATCGTTTAGGTCTTAAATCTGTTGATGAATTAAAAGAATTACAAAAGATCTTAGATGAATTGGTTAAAGATTTAACGGTTTATCAAACAAAGAAAAATAAATATATTTTATATACTAAATGTCCTAGTTTTAGAAAGGGTAAGATTAAGGTATATAAAAAGGGATTTGGATTTTTGTTATTAGATGGAGAAGAAGATATTCATATATCTAAGGATGCTTTAGGTTATGCTTTAGATGGAGATACGGTTTTAGTAGAAGTAACAGATCCTAATCCCGAAAGACCTGAAGGAAGAGTTATTAAGATCTTAGAGAGAGGTTTAAATAATATCGTTGGGGTTATTAAATCTGATGGTAAGGAATTATATTTTGAACCTAAGGAAAAGATGAATGTTACTTTAACGATTGATAAGGATTCCTTAGCTAAATGTGTTGAAGGGGAAGTTGTTGTCGTAAGTTTATTGACCAATTTGGGACATAATCGTTATACAGCAGCTGTAAGTGAACATATATGTCATAAGGATGATCCACGAGAGGATATCTTAACGATTGCTGCTAATCATGATATCTATCCAGAGTTTCCTCGCGAAGCTTTAGAGCAAGCCGAGAATATACCGGTTGAGGTAAGAGATAGTGATCGTGAGGGTCGTAAGGATTTAACGGATAAGATGATCTTTACGATCGATGGTGCTGATACGAAAGATATCGATGATGCCATTAGTTTAGATTATGAAGATGGTTATTATGTTTTAGGAGTTCATATCGCTGATGTATCCTATTATGTTACGGAAGGATCACCTTTGGATATGGAAGCTTATAAAAGAGGAACATCTTCCTATTTAGCTGATGCCGTTATTCCTGAGCTTCCTCATAAGTTATCGAATGGTATCTGTTCTTTAAATCCCAATGTTGATCGTTTAGCAATCACTTGTGAGATGAAGATTGATAATCGTGGTCATGTTATTGCATCGGATATTTATCCTTCCGTTATAAGATCACGTAAGAAGATGACTTATACATCTGTTAATCATATTTTAATGGATGATGTAATTGATTCTGGGTATGAAGAATTTGCTGATACCCTTAAGAATATGAATGAACTTGCCCATATCATTAGAAATGAAAGAACGAGAAGAGGAGCTAGTGACTTCGAAGTTGATGAACCAAAGATCATCTGTGATGAAGAGGGAAGAGCTATCGATGTTAAAGCTCGTGAACGTGGTGAAGGTGAGAAGTTGATCGAAGACTTCATGGTTATCGCTAATGAAACGGTAGCAACGACTCTATTCTATATGGACTTACCTAGTGTGTATCGTGTCCATGGAACACCAAAACCGGAGAAGGTTCAATCGTTCATCAATTTCTGCGTTGCTACAGGACATCAAATCAAGGGTAAATATGGCGATAGCATTACGCCAGGAATGTTCCAAAAGTTATTGAATCAAATCAAGACCGATGATGCTTCTGATAGTATCTATCGTGCTCTAGCAGTTCGTAGTATGCCGAAAGCATTCTATTCTAGTGAAAATATCGGCCACTTTGGTCTAGCTAGTAAGTGTTATACCCATTTTACTTCACCGATTAGAAGATATCCCGATTTACAATTACATCGTTTAATTCGTACGTACTTATTTGAAAATAAGATGGATATTAAAACGATCAATTATTGGGAAACCAATCTTCCACCAATCTTAAAGCATTCATCCGAAAGAGAAGTTGCTGCGCAAGAAGCTGAAAGAGAAGTCGATAAGATGAAGATGGCAGAATATATGGAAAACCATATTGGCGAAACCTTTGATGCCATCATCAGTGGTGTTGCTAGTTGGGGATTCTATGTTCAACTCGATAATCTTATCGAAGGTTTAGTACCGATCGACTCTTTGGATGATGATTACTACGAATATGATGAAGCTGGTCAATGCCTTATCGGTAAAGCCACTAATAAGCGTTATACTTTTGGTGATCATGTCGATGTTACTTGCACCTCAGCAAGTAAAGCTTTAAGCCAAATCGATTTTGGAGTAACTCATCTTTTAAAGAAGAATATGGGTGAAGGTAAAAAACTATCTAAAAAGCCCCATAAAGGTGCCTAATGATCGAAATTAAAAATAAAAAAGCTTACTTTGATTACTTCGTTGATCGAGAGATTGAATGTGGTATCGTTCTTAAAGGAACTGAGATCAAATCGATTCGTAAGGGTAGTGCAAATCTTAAGGATACCTATGCCCGTATTAAGAACGATGAAGTATATCTATTAAATATGTTTATTGCTAAATATGATGAAGGTAATCGTTTTAATCATGAAGAAACTCGTAGTAGAAAGCTCCTTTTACATAAAAAAGAGATTATGAAACTCAAGGAAGAGGTTAAACTTCAAGGAGTATCATTAATACCTTTAAAACTATATTTTAAGGGTGATAAAGCCAAAATCTTACTTGGTGTATGTCGTGGTAAGAAATTATATGATAAAAGAGAAACTATTAAACAAAGAGATCTATCAAGAGCTAATAAAGAGGTAATGTACTAATGAATTATGATGATATCTATTATATTGAATATCTTAATGATAAATTATTAATTCATGAAAATAATCATACCTATTCTAATAGTAAAGATTTCTTAAAATCATTACCTAAGAACTTTTATTATATCAATCCTTATACGATAGTGAATGCTAATAAGATAACGATATTTGATTATTTAAACTGTACTTTAACCTTTGATAATGGTTTAAAAATCAATAATATCATAAAAAAATACAATATCTTTTAAAAAAATATTAAATCGTCGACATCATTCGACGATTTTTTCTAACTTTAAGCCCTATAATCGAGGTGTATTAAACAGGAAGAAGGTGTAATAAGTGACGGGAAAAGTAAAATGGTTTAATAATGAAAAAGGTTATGGTTTCATCGAAGTAGAAAACTTAGATGATATCTTTGTTCATTACTCCCAAATCTTAAAAGAGGGATATAAAACTCTCAATGAGGGTGATATCGTTGATTTTAAATTGGTAGAAACTGTTAAAGGCTTACAAGCTAAAGATGTTGAAGCTAAAGTTAAGATTGAAGCCTTATAAAATATCTTTTATATTTTCTAATTACTTGTTATAATTTAGGTAGGAAGGTGATGTTATGAATATTAATATTCGTGGCGATAAGATTGATGTAACGGAGGCAATTAGAAATTATATAGGAGATAAGCTTGCACGTTTAGATAAGTACTTCGATGAACCAGATAAGATTGATGCTCATGTTATTATTAGGGTAAGAAACGGTGAAGAGATTATCGAAGTTACTATTCCAACGAATAAATATACATTGAGAGCTGAGCAAAAACATTCTGATCTATATGCAGCAATCGATTTAGTTGTTGATGTCTTAGAAAGACAAATAAGAAAAAATAAGACTAAATTGAATCGTATTAGAGTAACGGAACCAGTTGGTTTTGCTCCAATTGAAGATGCTGAAGATGAAGAAGAATCAGTTATTGTTAAGAGAAAGACAATTTCTTCTAAACCAATGAGTGAAGAGGAAGCTATTCTCCAAATGGAATTATTAGGACATGACTTCTTTGTATTCAAGAATGCTGATGAAGAATGTATATCTATTGTTTATAAACGTAAAGATAACCAATATGGAATTATTAATACTAAATAATTAGATGGTTAGAAGCTAATTCATAGGAGTTAGCTTTTTTTATATATTGATTGACTTCTATTAAAGGGTATGTTATTTTACAAAATGGAGGTCTTGGTATGTTTAAAATAGCAAGATATTTATTAAATAATATCGATGAAAAAGCTTATGTTAAAGGAAAAGCTAAATTGAAATTATCTAAAAACGATGGGAAGATAGCTTCGGAATTACCTAGGGATGCTAATGAGTATCGAAGAATCGAAGAGTTAGAGACGGATTACCGTTATGATAATCTTTCTATCTATGTGCATAATATGGCCAAATTAAGAGGTAAAAGAGCATGTATCTTTGTTTTACCAGTATTGCTTGGAAGCTTAACCATCTTTAGTTGGATTAATAAGGGTTATACCAAGGTTGAAAAACTACCAACTTATGAAAAAAAGGTTATTGCAATGGATGAAGAACATCTATATCAAGATGATTATGTGGAAGGTCAATATGTTTTAACTTTCATACCGAGAACATTTTTAGATAAAGATGCCCATAATCTTACTAGTGACACGGGTAAAGCTAAGATCTATTATGGTGAAGGGGAAGAAGCTATTCAAGCTTATTTCGATGTCGATAAAAGTGGTGGTTGGAGATGCTCTAATTACCAAGAATCACCATACTTTAATCTCGATGGTAAGGATGTAGATAATGCGCAAGTAATACCAGAGAAGTATCAAGATTTGATTAGTGAAGCATCAAATATCTTTAAGAGTCAATTAAGAGTTGATTCTAAAATGTATAAGCGGGTTGAAGAAATCCTTAATAATTCCGAAAATGATATTTATGTAGAAATAACCCGTTATGAATATATTGGTGATTTAACGCATGAAACCAGTCATTCTTATTGGCTATGGCGTATTCTAATGATCATTTGTGATGTGGTATTAGTATGTTTGCTTGGTGCTCATTGGGATGAATTACTTCATAATCCTGCTTTAGTAAATACCGGGGTTACTTTAAAGGAAGGACAAGATATTAATATAATTCATGCTGTTATGAAGTATCGTGAAGCCTTATATGATGCTGAGGAATGTCGTATTAAAAAGATTGCGGAATTGTTAAATGAGAATAACGGATCAGACGTTATATTATCGGAATTTGAAAAGAAATTATTGTTAAAATAAAAAGAGTGAAATACTCTTTTTATTATGATATACTATTTTCGAAGGTAATTTTTATGGAAAAATCCTAAAATATTAGTATTATTTGCATATAATTAGTGCAAATAATAACTTTTTTGTGTTAAAATATGCTATGCATGGAGGGTTATATATGAAAGTATTAAAAAGTTTAATAGATACACAGTATAAGGAATTAAAAAGATTTAGAAAAATAGCTGATAAGATTGAAGCTTTATCTGATGAATATGCTAAGATGAGCGATAAAGAACTTGCAGGTATGACTGATAAATTAAAAGCAATGTTAGAGGATGGTCATACAATCGATGATGTCGATGTAATCGTTCCGGCTTTTGCAACTATTAGAGAAGCAGCTTACCGTAAGATTGGTGAAAAACCATACTATGTTCAATTATTAGGTGGTCTTGCTCTACATTTTGGTAATATTGCGGAGATGAAGACTGGTGAAGGTAAAACATTGACGACTATTTTACCAGCTTATTTGAATGCTTTAACAGGTAAGGGTGTTCATGTCGTAACCGTTAATGAATACTTAACTGATCGTAATGCTAAATGGATGGGACCGATATTTGAATTCCTTGGCATGACTGTTGGTATCAATATTAGAGATTTAAATCCTGAGGAAAAAAGAGCCGTATATAATTGTGATATAACCTATTCAACTAATAATGAAATCGGATTCGATTATTTAAGAGATAATATGGTTGTTAGATATGAAGATAAGGTACAAAGAGGACTTAACTATGTTATCCTTGATGAGATCGACTCAATCCTTATCGATGAAGCTCGTACACCTCTTATCATTAGTGGTGGTAAAGTAAACTCTGCTAACCTATATCGTGAAGCTGATAAAGCGGTTAAGAGTTTAACAGAAGATGAATATAGTGTTGATGCTAAAACGAAGAGTGTTATCTTAACTGAAGAAGGTTCTAAAAAGATTGAGAAGTTCTTTAAGATTAAGAATCTATATGATGCTGATAATACGGCTTTAGTTCACCATGTTAATCAAGCTTTAAAAGCTAACTATGGTATGAAGTTGGATGTCGACTATGTTGTTGATGGTGAACAAAATGTTGTTATTGTCGATCAATTTACTGGACGTTTAATGCAAGGAAGACAATTCTCTGATGGTCTTCATCAAGCAATCGAGGCTAAAGAGGGTGTTAAGATTAATGAAGAAACCCGTACGATGGCTACGATAACTTTCCAAAATCTATTCAGAATGTATGCTAAGATTTCTGGTATGACTGGTACTGCTAAGACTGAAGAAGAGGAATTTAGAGAGATTTATAACATGTATGTTATTGAGATCCCTACCAATAAACCTTGTATCAGAACTGATATGAGTGATTTGATGTATGCTACGGAAAGTGGTAAATATAAAGCTATTGTGGAATTCATCAAAGAGGTTCATGCTACTGGTCAACCAATACTAGTTGGTACTATCTCTGTTGAATCCAATGAGAGATTATCAAGAATGCTTGAAAAAGCTGGCATTAAGCATGAAGTATTGAATGCTAAAAACCATGCTCGTGAAGCTGAGATTATCGCTAAGGCTGGTCAAAAGGGTGCAGTAACCATTGCTACGAATATGGCTGGTCGTGGTACCGATATTAGACTAGGTGAAGGTGTTGCTGAACTTGGTGGATTATGTGTACTTGGTACCGAAAGACATGAATCGCGTCGTATCGATAACCAATTACGTGGTCGTGCTGGTCGTCAAGGAGATCCAGGTTATTCCCAATTCTTTATCTCTTTTGAAGATGAATTAATGCGTCGTTTCGGTGCTGATAAGATTAAAGGTATGGTTCAATCTCTTGGACTAGATGAAATGGAACAAGTAAGAAGTAAGATGTTTACTAAATCTGTTGAATCAGCACAAAAGAAGGTTGAAGGTAACAACTACGATCTACGTAAGAACTTACTAGATTATGATGAAATCATGTCTAAACAAAGAAAGATTATCTATGAACGTCGTGATGAAATTCTTTCAACTGACAATATTCATTCAATAATTCTTGATATTATCAATGATTATATCGATGAGTTAATCGATGCTCATATCGAACCAGAAGGATATCTAACTGATTCAGATTTGGAATCAATTATTGATGTTGTAAATCATAATCTACTTAAGACAAGTAAGATTAAATTAGATGAATTAAGTGGATTAAAAGAAGATGAAGTATTCAATATTTTAAGTGAAAGAATTATTGCTGATTATGAAGAAAAGATCTCTATCGTTCCAGAAGAGATTGTTAGAGATTTCGAAAGGCATATCTCATTAAGAGTAATCGATGAAGCATGGGTAAAACATATCAGTGATATGGATGCTCTAAGAGAAGGTATTGGACTTCGTGGTTATGGACAAAATAATCCATTACAAGCTTATACTCTTGAGGGATTTGAAAAATTTGAAGTCATGGAAGATAATATTGATGCTTCAATATCTACATTCTTATTAAAGATGGAGATTAAACAAAACTTTGTAGCTCGTCCAATCGAACAAAAAGCTGGCGATGGCAAAGAAAGAGCTAAAGCTACTCCAAAGCGTAATGAGAATAAAGTTGGAAGAAATGATCCATGTCCTTGTGGAAGTGGAAAGAAATATAAAAATTGTTGTGGTAAATAGTTTATAAAAATATTTATCAATATAAATAAAAAACTTCATATCTATGTGAAGTTTTTTTATGTAATTATTATAATTGATCTATTTTCTCTATAAATTCATTTGAAGATTTATACCATTCAAATATTTTCTTTTTCTTTTCAGCATATTTATTGATTTCTTCATCAGTAGCATTAGGGTTTATTGCTTTAAATCTTTCAATACATCTCTTATAGCAAGTATTTATAGATGTTCTTATGATTATTATTTTACCTTTAAGAAGCGAAACATCTTTTATGCAGTGAAACACTGCACAATCAATAACTATGGTTTTGTTTTTATCTTTGCAATAGTTAATAATATCTTGATATATCAAATCAAAGTCATTTGCTAAAGTAGGTAAATTACTATATTTTGCTCTAAACATATCTCCTAGTTCTTTATTTATACCCGTTGCAGTTTGATATCTTATTTCACTAAAAATATCATCTGTATCTATGATAATATAATTATCATTATTAAAATTTTCTTTGGCATAAGTTGACTTACCACTTCCACTTTGACCAGTAAGATTAATTATATTATCATTTGTAAGTTGTTTAATATATGGCTCTTTATCTATGTTTAAATCTATTAAAATATCATTCATTTAATGTACCTCCAAAACACTGAATTTAATTCCAATTATGTGGGATGTTTTTACTTTTTCTTCACCAAAGATATCATATAATAATTTTACTAAATTATCTTTAGATAAATTAGCTATCTTTTTGATATCAATATCATTTAATAATGAATCAATATCTTTATAGATTAATAAACCTGTAACTTTTACTTTTATTTTGGCTTCTTCATTATCTACTACTTTAAAGTTAATGATATCATCTATTTTTATTTTACTAGACTTTTCATTATATAATCTTATTTCAATATTTTTAGTACCATTAGTAATCCATTCATAAACTTCATTTGTTATTCGGTATTCAAATTCATTGTTCATTATTTATCACTCCTAATATATCATCATAATAACATTATTTACTTTTAAAAACAATTTTCGAATGCAAGATGATATTTTTAAAAGATAATTATTATGGTATTATTAAAATGTAAAAAATAAAGGAAGATTAATATATGAATTTATATGATAGAAATCAAAAACAAAGAGAATTTTTTAATGAAAAGATTGATACTTATGATCAAGTTCATGAATCTTATATGGAAACTAAAAAGATGTTAGCTGAGAATTTGGATAAGGGTACTAAGAAAATTTTAGATTTAGGTGCGGGGACGGGGTTGGAGTTAATTCACATATTTGAATTATTTCCAAGTGCATCCGTAACTGTAGTTGATATATCTGAAAAGATGTTAGAAGAATTATCTAAAAGAGATTTTGCTAAGCAAGTAACAACAATATGTGGTGATTTCTTTGAAGTTGATTTTGGTAATGATTATGATGCTGTAATATCTACATCGGCATTACATCATTTTAAACCCGAAGAAAAAGATCTTTTATATAAGAAGATTTATGATTGTTTAAAAAAGGGTGGTTTATTCCTAAATTGTGATAAGATTAGTTTTACTCAAGAAGAACAAAATAATTGTATATATGAGTTAGAACATAATATCGATGATTATAAACATATTGATACACCATTAACTGTTGAAAATGAAATAAGTATTTTAACTAATGTAGGTTTTACTGATATATCTTCTAGAGAAGTTGATAAAGATAATTATCGATTGATTCAAGGTCGTAAAGAGTAAAATATAAGAAAGTAGGTTTATATATGAGAGTAAATTATTCTGATGAAGAAGTTATTAAAGGAGAAAAAGCTATCTTTTTAGCAGGACCAACCCCAAGAAGTAAAGATGTTATATCATGGCGAAAAGAAGCTTGTGATATATTAAGAGACTTAGGTTTTGATGGGGTCGTATATGATCCCGAATATTCTAATATGGAACCAAGAGAAAACTATGAAGATCAAGCTATGTGGGAACGAATGGCTTTAACTGAAGCTACAGTTATTGTATTCTGGGTACCAAGACATCTACCGGAAATGCCAGCATTTACTACTAATGTTGAATTTGGATATTGGTTACATACTGGTAAAGCAATCTATGGAAGACCAGATAATGCTGAAAAGATCAAATACCTTGACTGGCTTTATGAGTTAGATTATGGTATAAAACCTATCAATGATCTACGTGAATTATTAGCAAGAGCTGTTAAAAAAGTTAATGATAATAAGTAAATTATAAGTATAATTTGTTAAAAATATTTGCGTTTTATATAAACATCATAAAAATTATGTTATTCTCGTTATAAGAGGAGTCGTGTTTTTATGTTTTGTAGTAATTGTGGAACCCAAAATGAACAGGGTGCAATATTTTGTAGTAATTGTGGAGCAAAATTAGAAAATAATGCTCAACCAGCACAACCAATGCAACCGGTTCCACCGGTCCAACCAACTCAACCTGTTGAATCTCAACCAAAAAAACCTGAAAGTATATTTGATACCAAGATTCCTGAGGAACAAGGTAGTGATACTAAATCAGGTTCTGGTAAGAAGAATTATGCTATGTTATCAGTAGTTATACCAGCTGTGGCATTATTTTGGTACATGTTTATTGGCCTTTCAGTCTATCTTGCTATTATTATTGCATCATTAAGTCTTTCTTTAGCTAAGAAGGGTGAAAGTCAAAATAAGAAATTAGCTAAAACAGGAAAAGTATTAAGCATCTTGCTTTTCATTATGGCGATTTTAATGTTTATACTACAATTGATTTTGTTATCTAGATCATAAGAGAATATTATTTCTCTTTTTTAATGGTGTAATTCATTTAAATAATGATTATTTTGTTTCCTTCTTGAGCAATCTCTATATTATCATAATAAAGCTTTGCTTCTTTTAAATATAATGTCTTGTCTTCTTCGGGCCAGAAGTGAGTGAGCAATAACTTTTTAGCATAGGATTCTTTAGCTAATAATGCTGCATCTTTGGCGGTCATATGGGTATTTGTATGAGCATTATGTTTTTCTAAAAATGAACTTTCACAGATGATAAGATCAGCATTTGCACAATAATCTATTAGTTCATTAAAATTAGTAGTTCCAATATCAGAAGTATATATGATTTTAAAATCTTTATTTTCTATTTTTACCATAAAAGATTCAATAGTATGTGATTTGTTATCCTTAAATTGAATACTTAAATCATCAAGCTTTATGATTTTTTTATCTTCGATATCGTAATATTCAGCATAACATTCTTTATTAGATATGATGGCTTTTTTATTAAAACCAATATCCTTTTTAGGAAGATATATTTTTATTTTATTATTTAATTCACCTAAATTATGATATACGAAAGATGCATATTGCAAAGAACCAATATCTGCAAAGTGATCTTTATGATAGTGGGTTATGATGACATTTAAGTTTTTTAAGTCATGAGGAAAGTTTAAAAGTCTTGTAATGCCACTACCACAATCTATTAAGATCTTTTGGTCATGGTATTCGATCAAATAACCAGGACAGTTCATATTATCTTTAGGGTAAGGAGATATGGTACCTAAAGGAGTAATGACAAGTTTATTCATTGTTAAAACTCCTTCTCTTTGTAAGCATTCTTTCTTGAACAAGGGGATCAACGTATCTTGAGATATCTTTGTCAAGACCTAAAACTTCTTTTACGGTACTTGATGATACAAATTGATATTCCTTGTCAGCAAATAAACATATGGTATTAATTTGATTATTAGATATCTCCTTATTGATTTGTTGTAATTGCACTTCATAATCATAATCACTTAAACTTCGAAGCCCTCTAATAATGGCTTTGCAATCATTTAAAATTGCAATATCAACAGCAGCACCACTACCTGATATTACTCTAATATTATTCATTCTTTGATATAGTTCTTTAACGATTGCAACTCTTTCTTCGATTGTAAAGAACCCCGATTTCTTTAATGGGTTTTGTAAGATAGCAATGATAACTTCATCGAATAATTCACTAGCTTGTTCAACAATATTCATATGTCCCTTAGTAATAGGATCAAAACTTCCTGGATATAATACTCTTGTCATAATAATTTCACCAACCTTTTAATTTCATCTGGATCATTTTCTTTTAAGATAAAATCAAATTTATCTTCATCAAAATTAATACTAGCTTTCTCTCTTAAAGCAAAAGCTTCTTCTGTAATATTATCTCTTAACATAGCTCTTCTTTTACGAACTTCATAAGGTATATCTAAAAGGATTGTTAGATCACACATTGTAAAATATTTGGTAATTGATAACAATAACCAATCTAAGATAATGATTTTATCATGATTATTTTTTATAAATCTATCGATTTCAATTTGCATATATTTCCAGGTTATCTCTGTTAATTTATCCATCTCTTTGCGGGAATTGAAAACGATTTCACCAAGTCTTTTACGATCGATGTTATCTTCATTTAAGATAGAAGATCCAAATGAATTAATCAATTCTTCTTTAACATCAGGTAATAGCAATACTTGATGACCTACTTTATCGATATCTAGGTGAATAGCATTATTACCTTTTACTTCTAATATTTGTTTAGCTAGGGTACTCTTACCACAACCAGATCTACCACATATACCGATGATCATAAAATCCCTCCTTCTGTTTGTATTATAGTAATTCTTTTATCATAATTAAAATACATATGTCTTATACTTGCTATAACCATAGGTTATTATAAAAAATACCTATTTGATATTCCTTTATGTGTTAAAATATTGATAGAAGTAATAGTGCTAGGAGTGATATTATCAAAAATGATGTAATTTCTTTTTTATATCGTATCAATGATTTACAAAAAACGATGAGATATGGTGATTATGAAGACTTTAAAGAAAGTACTTCTGAACATACCTTTAAGGTAATCTTAATGGTCGATTATTTTTATAAATATTTAAATTTATCACTAGATTATGATAAATGTATAAGTTTAGCAATCTATCATGACTTTGGTGAGATAGATTTAGAAAAAGATGTCGATATTCGTGGTAATAATACTAAAGAAGGTAAGGAATCCAAAGATAAATATGAAAAGGAAAAGATAAGTGAACTATCTAAAAAGTATTATGGAAATATTGAAAAATATTATGAAGAATATAAAGCTAAAAATAGTGAAGAAGCTAAGTTCGTCAATGCTTGTGATAAATTGGAAGGTATGATTCACCCTTTAACTATTGGTAAACCAATAATGAATCATGAACTCTATGCTAATTATGCTGATAAAGCAATTAAAGAATTTCCGCTTTTAATGCCCATATATAAAGAAATAAAAGAAATATTAAAGGAGCGCTTCCTTTCATGGCATTATGAATGGAAAGAGGAGTATGAAGAGGTATTTAAAAACTTGTCAACAACGTCTTAAATGTGACAAGTTTTTTCTTTATTGGAAAAACTTATCTAAAATTCGTGTTTTCTCATGCTATAATTTAAAGTAGAGATTTATAACATTTAAAAATAGAAAAGAAGGTATGATTATGAATTGTAAAAATTGTGGAGCCCCACTTTTACCAACGGATCATTTTTGTAAGGGATGTGGAACTCCAGTTGATGCGCCTGCTGCACCAGCCCCTGTTGAACCTGCAGCACCAGCATTAAATCCAGATGTAATTCCTGCTCCAGTACCTGTTGAGCCTCCTAAACCAGATGCTCCGGTACCTCCGGCAGAACCACCAAAGCCAGAAGTTGGTCCAGCACCAGCTGAACCACCTAAACCGGATGCTCCAGCACCAATAGCTCCAGAGCCTCCTAAACCGGCAGCACCAGCTGATCCTTTTAAACCTGAAGGACCTGCTCCAGCACCTGCACCTACGGGTGGTAATAATCCCAAAAATGATAATACGAAGTACTTTATCATTGGTGGAGCAATGATTGTCTGTGTTATTATCGTATGTTGTTTTGTATTCTTAGGTAATAATAAACAACAAGCTCAAACCAAAGACGATGATAAAACCGAAGAGGTTTCGGGAAAAGACGATAATACAGGATCACAACAAGAACCATTATCACAACAATATACTACGCAAGTTTCTTATGGTGGATATGTTTTTAGTGTCCCTATTGATTTTACAATTAACGAACAACCTGATGGTATTGCATTAGTTAATGGTGACAGTACTTATGCTGTCCAATTCATGATGACTAATTTGGGATATGAAGCTTCAAAAGCTAGAATGAATGATTTAGAAAATTATTTGGGAGAATCAGCAACTGTCGGAACTCCTAAAAAGAACAAATATTCTGCTCAAGAATTTACTTCATATGAGATAACAGTGTCTTCTCAAAAAATGTTAGTTGCTCTTACAGCAAATGGAAGCAATAATTGCTTCTTTATAATGATAGTTACTAAGGATAATAGTTTCGGCTATGAAGCTTTAGAAGAAATTTCATCAATATTTACTACTGCTAAAAAAGAAGATTCAGCTAGTTATTTATCAGGTAATCGTAATATGAAAATTGATGGTTTCTTTAATACATCTGATTAAAGAATTAATATGTTTAAAAGGATGATATAATTATCCTTTTTTTAATGCAATAATTTTTCAAATTATTAATAAAAAAAGTAATAAAGTTTTTTACTTTATTACCCACATTTTTACCCTATATTCTATAAAAATAATAACATATTTTAATATCTTTTACACTATTTTTTTCTTAAATTATATAAATTTAGTTAATTATTTAAAATAATAATCGTCAAAAAATGCGTATGATTAAGGAGTATAAAGGAGGATTGCTATGCCAAAGAAAGGGGAAAATATTTTTAAAAGGAAGGATGGAAGATATGAAGCAAAATATGTTAAAGAAAGAGACACTAAAGGAAGAATCATAAGATATGGTTCTGTATATGCATATAGTTATAGTGAGGTAAAGAAAAAAAGAGATGAAAAGCTAAAAAGTTTAGATAAAGATATTATTACCTATAAAGATGATTATTTTAATATTGCTATAAGTGAATGGCTTGAAAGTAAAATATCTATTAAAGAGTCTAGTTATACCAATTATTATTCAATAGTATATTCTAAAATAATACCCTTTTTTAGAAACATGACTTTATCAGCTATTGATAATAATTTAATCTTAAAATATATAAAACATCTTCAAGATCAAAATTTAAGTAGTAAGAGAATCAAAGATATTATGCTTGTTTTAAAACAATTCTTAAATTATGAAAATATTTATATTAAATATGAACTACCTAAAGTAATAAGAAATAAAGTAATAACTATTACCGATGAAGATATTCAAATTATTGAAAAGAAAGCTATTAATTCTAATAACATTAAATTATTTGCTATTCTATTAGATTTATACACTGGTATGCGTATTGGGGAATTGTGTGCTCTTCAATGGAAAGATTTTGATTTTAAAAATAAGATTATTCATATTACTAAAACTCTTGTCCGGATAAAAAACAAGGATAAGAATAGTATATATCATACTAAAGTTATTATTGATACTCCAAAAACGCAAAATTCTATAAGAGATATACCTATTAATGAAAGAATATATACTGATCTATTTAAGTTTAAGAGTAATGATGAATTTTATATATTAACTGGTAGTAAAAAATTTATTACTCCTAAAAGTTATTATTTATTTTATCAGAGATTTTTAAAACATAATCATATAAAAAAATATAGTTTTCATTCTTTAAGACATACCTTTGCAACACATTCTTTATTATGTGGAATAGATATTAAAACGTTAAGTGAAATATTGGGACATTCAAGTGTTAAAACAACTTTAGATCTATATGTTCATATTAAGAATAAAGAAAAATTATTACAAATAAATAAATTATCTTTTACAAATCTATAATCGTCAAATTTA
>CANQQK010000014.1 GCA_947626015.1 uncultured Bacilli bacterium
GTTTATTCCGAAGTTGGTAAGATCGTTAAAGCCTTAGATGATACGATTGGTAATTTAAAGATTGTTATCGATGAAGCCCCATCCATCATTCTTATGGGTAAAAGTATGATACCTAATCGTATCAATGAAATTTCGAAGATCAGTCAAAAGATGATCTCCGAAGGTTATAATTTGGATTATTTAAATATCGAATATAATATTACGGAATCCGAAAAGAAGGTTGCTGATGTCTTCGATCGTTTGAATGTTTTAAATCTTGAAGATTCTGTTTTTGAATTAAGAACGATTATGGATTATTTTGATCGTCTATATGCTGATTTTGATAAGGAAAAGATTGCTAAGAAGTTATTCGATGAATATTTAAGAAGTGTTATCTTAAAGTGTAAGAAGTTAAAGAAGATTGTTACCAATATCTCTAGCAAACTAGATGATATTAAATATAGCTATGATTTAACCGATGATGATGTTAAAATAATCGGTGAACTTAACAAAGAGATTGATGATTGTAAAAATTTATATGATGGGGTAGTTGATTCCTTCCGGGAAAAGAAGACCGCTTTTACTCGTCTTGCTAAAGAGATGGAGAAGATTAACTTCCGTTTGGTGAAAGCCGAGGAAAAACTCGATTATACGCTTCGTAGTTTAGGTTCACTAAAAGAGGATGAGATTCGTGCTCGTGAACAATTAGATGAGATCAAGAGCATCATCCGTCAAGCTAAGAGTCATATGAATACCTATAAATTACCAACGGTACCAAGGAATTACTATGTCGAACTCGATGAAGCTAATGATGCTTTGCATGATTTAATCATCGAACTTGAAAAACAACCAATTTCGATCAAGGTTTTAAATACCCGTGTTGATACGGCTAGAGATCTTGTCTTAAAGGTGTATAATACATCTATCGAACTCGTTAAGACGGCTTCGATGGCTGAGAATGCGATTCTTTATGGTAATCGTTATCGAGCAATTAATAAAACGATTGATCAAGGTTTAACGAAAGCAGAAAGGGACTTCTTTAAGGGTAACTTTAAGAGTAGTTTGGAGTATGCTATTAATTCGATTAATATCGTTGAACCAGGTATCTATAATCGTTTGTTAGAAGCTTATAAGAATGAAAACAAACAAGAGGTGAGATAATGGTTTATTTAGATTATTCAGCAACAACACCTGTTTTACCAGAGGTCTTAGATAGTTATAATAAGGTAACTGAAGAATACTTTGGTAATCCTAATAGTATGCATAGTTTAGGAGTTAAATCACATGAACTACTTGCTAGTGCTAGTAAACAAATCGCGGAACTATTTGGTATTAAAGAGAGTGAATTTATCTATACGAGTGGAGCTACCGAAGGCAATAACTTTGCTTTGATAGGTACTGCTCTTACATATCGTCGTTATGGTAATCGGATTGCAATATCAAAGATGGAACATCCTTCTATCTATGGCATTGCTAAACACTTAGAGAAGTTAGGTTTTATTATCGATTATATCGATGTTACCGAAGAAGGTGTTATCGATTTTGAGGATTTAAAGAGGAAGGTTACCAAAGATACCATCTTGGTAAGCATCTGTGCGGTTAATTCCGAAACGGGTGCTCGTCAACCCCTTAAAACGGTTCGTCAAGTCATTAGAAAGAATAATGAAAACTGCATCCTTCATAGCGATATGACCCAAGCCATTGGTAAAGTTAACATCAATATTACGGATGTTGATTTAGCAACCATGAGTGGTCATAAGATCTATGGACCAAAGGGAATCGGACTTCTATATAAGAATAAAAACTTAGTCTTAACTCCCTTACTATTTGGTGCTGAAGAAGGAGTATTAAATCCCGGAACTCCACCATTACCATTGATCGTAGCTTTTTCAAAAGCCTTAAGACTTGCTTTAAAGGATTTAGCTAAAAAGGAAGAAACCGTTCGTAAATATAATGAAATGATCATTACTCATCTAAGAAAATATCCGAATGTCTTAATCAATACTAGTAAGTATTGCATACCACATATCTTAAATATCAGTTTAATGGATATTAAACCAGAAACCTTCATCCATGCTTTGGAAGCCGATGAAGTATATGTTTCCAGTAATACAGCTTGTTCTCATGCTAAGAGAAGTGAATCGGTTATGAATATGTATAATGATCTAAAACGTAGTGAAACAACTATTAGAATAAGCCTTTCTTATATGACTTTACCTAGTGAAATTAATGACTTTTTAAATAGTTTTGATAAGAACTATGAAAAATTAAAAGGTTTAAAATAGAGGTGTTATAATGGAACATATATATCAAACCGAAAATACCTGTGCTAAAAGGATCAGTTTTGAACTCGATGGCGATATCGTTCATAATGTTAAATTTTTAGATGGAGGATGTCCTGGTAATTTACAAGCTGTACCACGTTTGGTTGAAGGTATGAGTGTTAGTGAGATCGAAAAGAAGTTAAAAGGAATCAATTGTGGATTCAGAGGTACTTCGTGTGCTGATCAATTAACTAAAGCCCTAAGGAAAGCCCTTGATGAAGCCCAAAAGTAGGGCTTTTTTAATTGACATCATAATTCCAATTTAGTATAGTATAAACTTGAGTAAGGAGTGTTTATCATGCAATTATATGGGATGGATCCAGAATTAGTTGATATCTATAATATTCGTCATCTGCAATCCATTAAGGTTTGGGACTTAGTAGATGAATCTGGATCTAAAACTCTCATCGTACCAGCAATCCTTATCTATTATGATGGTGGTAAATACTTAAATCTTTGCAGTAAAGATAAATACTTCGATATCTTTGTTAAAAAAGTCATGGAAGTTTATCATGATGAAAAGAATAATATCGTTGAAGATGCCTTAACAGATCCTTTTAGAATGCGTGAACATATCGATATTGACGAAAGAAGCAAACGCATCTTAGAGAGTGGGGAATTATTAAATAGGGACGCTATCTATGAATTTTATAAGGATAAGGAAGCATATAACCAAAATTTAATATTTCAAATCGATGATGTTAGAAGTTTTATACCAATTATTAAATATCATTTAGAGAAATTATTTACATTCACCGATCGTCATCTATCCTTAGAAGATGACTTATTAGGTTATCATGATAATTATGTCTTAAAGGGTAAATTAGATGGTATTGATTACCTTTTTCCTTTTACCTTTGAAAGATGTAGTGAAGATATGGTTATCATTAATATTGCAAATGTTTTAAAGAATGAACCTATCAAGATGATGATTGCATTTAAAAGTGATGGGTTAGAGGTTACTTTAGATCATCAAAGTGATCTAAAGGTAACATCTTCAATGAAAATCACTAATGGAACCATTAAAGGTATCATGGATATCATGCGTAAAGGTATTACTGTTCGTTATACCAATATCGATCTTTTAGAGTGTGAAAAACCTCCATTAAGTGATTTAGATTATGAGACTAACTTAAAATGGTTTAAACTACCATGGAATGCTTATTATGGTATCGATACCTCCATTGATACCATCAGTGATGATGAAAAGATCATTGGTATCGATTCTGTTTATCTTGGTATCAGTGATCAAGCATTTTATAAGAAAGAATTTTATTCTAAACGTTATAAACGTCAAAAAACAGCTACTAAAGATGCTGATGATATGATCTTATCAGAAGTTGATAAGAGTATCTTATGTTACAAATTAGATGAAGAAAATGGTTTATATGTTATTGAAACCAGTTTTGCTGATAATACAACCGATTATAATCATCGTAATCGTTATTACTATCATATCGTTATGAGTAAAGATCTTAGTAGTATCAATAAAGAAGATTTAAGACCTATTGGTAAAAGAGAAGAAGTTATATCAAAAACGGATCTTGCCAATAATTATAAACTTTTAGAACTAGTAAAGGGTGAGTAAGATGGGTATTTTTAATCCAACGGAAGAAGAAAAAAATTTAAAGAAATTGAGTAGAACCATTCGTTATAGTAATTCCTTAAGATATGAATGGTTAGATACCTTAGCAACCTATGTTGATAAGGTAGCAGCTAATGAAAGAGATAATGATTTGGTAAATATCGATTATTTAAATCGTTTTATGTTAAAGATGTTAGAATGGACCAATATCAATGATGAAAATCCATCAGAGATGTTTAGAAAAATCTTAAATGTTTTACATACTTTAATACCTGCTAAAGAAAAGACCGAAAACTTTCATATGATTATGGAAATGTTTATCAATAATTATTGTGGTAACAATAATTTTATCGATTATGATCTAATCGATTCATCATTCTATGCGATATTTGGAAGTAAGTTTAATTACTTAGAGGTTATGAACATTATTATTGATGATATCAAGTTAAGAGATAACTTTGATACCATCGTATCTTTTGCGGTATCTGTAAGTCCTTATTGTGCTAATGAAACAGTTTTAAAAAATGAAGTTCTTTCATTTGCTAGTGAACTAAAGGATGAATATGGTGAAGTTAGTGAATTACTTGCAAGAAGAGTTGAAGAAGCTAAGAAGAGATGTGGGGTATATCCATTAGATGAAAAGGAATTAGCGCGTATCAGTGAGGAAGCAAGAAAAGCGGAATCCCTAATCGCTAAGTTAGATCGTATTCGTATGAATGTTGAAGGTTTTCAAAGAAAGATCGATAGTGCAACCGATATCGGTAAAAAGGATTTAGCTACGGAATTAAAACGTATAAAAAAAGAGATTACTGAATTAGGAGATACGACGGTATCGAAGATGGAAACTTTAAATACCGAAGCTCGTCAAGCGATTATCGAAGAACTCGATAAATACGTTAGAAGCTTAGAGGAGACCCTCCAAAGAAAGACCGATCAAATATTTAATAAAATACTTGAAGATACTTCGCTTCGTATCAGTGAACTAAGAAGAGCAGCTGAACTAGTATCTACCAATACCACGACCGAATTATTACGTATTCAAGGGGTATCGGAAGAGACTATAAGTCGTTTAAAAAAATATGTTGAAGATGAACCAACCGTACAAAGATTACTAAAAGGTGTTGAAGAGGATAATGAACTTAAAAATGCTATCCTTAGCTTAAAAGCTAGTGGGGCACTAGATTCTCAAAAGAAGGAAGAAACTGTCAGTGTTCCCGAAGCTCCAAGTGTCATAATTCCTGGTTATGAACGTCTTGTAAGTCCAGCTAATCCAAGTGTTATCTTACCTGAAGGTAAGATCGATCGTACCATCATCCCGGCTTTTGATGAAAGCATTCCTTTCGATAAAAGAATGGATCGTATCTTAAAGATTAAAGCTGCTCGTCAAGCCGAAGGAGAAATCTTCCATGATATGACCGATGAAATCATCCGTTGTGTCTTAGAAGGTGACTGGGTATATCTATGGGGACCAAGTGGATGTGGTAAATCCTATAGCATCAAACAAGTCGCAAGTCTTATCGGCTTAGATATGGTCGATAATGGTAAGATTACCGATAAATATAGCATTATGGCTTATAATGATCCGCAAGGAAGATTCCGTGCTACCCAAGCTTTTGTTTCTATTCTTTATGGTAAGATGCTATCTCTAGATGAATTCGATAATGGTAATCCAGATACCCAAGTTGTTTTAAATGAACTTTATTCAGCATTACTTGATACCTTAGAGCGTCCTAATCAACTTCGTTATGTAACCTTTGCTGAAGATATGCGCGTGCCTGTTCATCCAAACTTTAGAATGATCAGTGCTGGTAATACCTCTGGTGAAGGGGAAAACCAAGCCTTCTCCAGTCGTGGTAAGATCGATGAATCCGTTCAACAAAGAATGACCCCAAAACGTTTCTGGTATGATAATCGTGTTGAAAAACAAATCTTCAAGGATTATACTGCTTGGTATAATATCTTCGTTAATTTCCGTAAAGCTTGTGATGAATATGCCATAAGACAAGGTATGGATACCCCAATCGGTGTCGTAACGACAAGAGATGCTTCGGCTATCGTTAAATATATTAATCATAATAGTAAGAACATCGATCAAGTTTTAGCAGAAAAATTCGTTCAAACGAAATCTCCTGATTATCTAAAATTCATTGTTAGTGAGTTTAGAAAGATGTATGATCTTAATAGTGAAGATACCCGTACACGTAATATTACCAAACTTGCTGATGCTAAAGAAGTTGATATTGCTAAACGTTTAATTCGTTGTTGTAATAGTGATACTAGGAGTGCCTAATTATGAGTACCAATAATCATGAATTATTTCCTCGTAATATCTTCCCTGCCGAAGAACTGCAAGTAGGGAATGTGGAATATCGTATCTTAAGAGCAAGATTTTCTAATCTCTATGAACTATATGAATATTTAAAGGCAAAGCCCGAAATCAATCGTGATATCTTCCATGATTTATCATCACTAACGGGAAGTAGGGACTTTGCCGGTAAACCCTATGATCAAGCGGTTGAAGATTTAGTGGGTGAGTTGGACCCAGGGTATAATGAGTTTTTAAGATTGCAAAGGGACATCAATGCTCGTAAAGCGCCAATCCATAAATATCGTACGATTAAGACCGTAGCTGGAGGTCACTTAAATATACCAGCATATTCTGCTGGTAATCCCTTATGCTATGAGACCGAAGAGCGCATCTATAAACCCAAGTTTGCTAGTATCCATGTTATGCTCTCTTACTATTGGGGGACAACCAAATCCCAAGTCTTAAATCGTGCTATCATCATTACCAATATCTTAAAAGCCTTAGAAAGTGCTGGATATAGTGTTGATCTTAATACCTTTGAATTATCTGCTGAAGAAGATGAACTTGCTTATATAACGGTTCAAATAAAAAAACATGGTTCAACCTTAGATATGCAAGCTATCTATAAAACCTTATGTCATGTTGAATTCTTAAGAAGAATTCTCTTTAGAATCCTAGAAACCTTAGATGTGGAAAACTATTGGGCTTCTGGTTATGGTCAAACATGTGATGAAAGATTCACTAGAAAAGCATTAAACTTAGGTCAAAATGATATCTTCTTTGATCAACCAAGAGAGATGCGTATTCAAGGTGAAGATTTAGTAGAAGATTTTGAAAACGCTATCAATCATCTTAATCTAGGAGATAAGATTGACATCGATAAAGCTAAAAGAGATTTTAGCGAGACCAGTAAAATCCTAGCTAAAAGACCATAATATATTATTTTTGATATATACCATATATAAACTTAATATTTTATTTTCCTTAATAACCGATGTTATATTTTCATCGGAGGTTATTTATGGAAAATATAACTAATATAGCAACATTTGCTAAATCATTTTATCTATTAGGAGATACTTTAGATCATTGTTATGATTGTAAATATTGTCGTTTAAATGGGGAAAAGGGAGAAGAAAAACATTATCATGTTTTACCTTCCGATATCAATCCCCATTTTACTTATCTACCAGTAGCAGTAAATCTCTTCTATGGAGATCCCTTATTACAGATAGATAATACCGTATCTTTACTTCATGAATTAGAAAGAGTCCATCATAAGGGTCCAGTAATTATTATTACGAAAGGAGATTTTTCCAAGTTTCCCGATATACCTTTTGATTTAGATTTACATATTGCTTTTTCAACCTTTGGTGTAGATTCTTATTTAGATGGTAATAATTTAAAGAGATTTACTAGTAACTTAGAAATCACTAAGAAACGCAAATATAATTATAAATATTCGATTGAGTTTCGTCCCATCATCTATAATGTGAATGATACTTATGAAGCATTTAATAATGTCTTAAGTCAAGCAAGCCTTTATAATCTGCCTGTAGGTTATTCTGGACTTCAAGGAAAGAAGGAAAGTGTTGCTATTTGGGAAAGGGAAGGCCTTCCTTTAAAACCTTATCCTGGATATACCTTTGGACATAAGAAGATTATTCCGAAGAAAATTGAAGAATTGTTTGAAAGGTTAGCAAAGGCTTATAAAGTAACGGTATTTCGGAAGACATCTTGTTTGATCTCCTATGTCCATGATCTACCAAAGGATTATAATGCCCATTATTATCGACCAACTGAAGTCGGATGTGATGGGTGTGTAATGAAGGGTCGCTGCATGTCTTATAAGGAGCACTTAGGGGAAAAAACCTTATCTAAAGATCTTATTCCTTTCCCTTATGATATAATCAATAAAGAAAATCATGTTTGTATTTTAAAGAAGAAGGGCATCTGTGAATTTCCCACACCTGATTGTGAGCATATCAGTGGATCCATCATCCATACTGATAAATTGCTTACCACATCCGATGTTCGAGTAATCAAGTGGTTAACGGGATATACCGTTGATGCTGATTTTCAAGAAAGCCCTTATATCAGTGAAGATTGGGTAACCAATAAAACATTAATGAAAAGAAGATGATAATATGGAAAAAGTAATCGGTTTAGATATCGATGGGGTAATCTTAGATTTTGAACGTTACCTACAAGCTTATGCCGAACTATATGACTTATTAGTTCATAAAGGTAAAGGCAAACAAAGAGAAGATCATTTTGTTTTAAATCAATATGATTGGTCTTTAGAAGAAAAGAAACATTTCATGCATGAATACTTTCCTTATATTACCTATAAAACTCCTTTAATGGCCGGAAGTATTGAAGCTTTAACCATCTTAAAAAGTTTAGGTTATAAACTATGTCTTATCAGTGCAAGAGGTGTATCTAATCCAGATATCGTAGCGGTTGTTGATGAAGTATTAAAAGCTTATCATGTTCCTTATGATGAATCTTATTACCGAATTGAAGATAAGGTTAGTGCTGCTAAGACCCTAAATATTTCTTATATGATCGAAGATAGTCCCGAAGTCAATGAAGCTATGGCTTTAGAAGGAATACCAACATTCTATTTTCGTAATTCCAAGAAAGATATCAACCTAGATTTAGTAAGAGAGGTATCCAACTGGGGAGAAATCTTAAGATATATCATTAATGATCATCAATATCATATTGATGATGACTTAGTAAAAAAATTATTATTTGTAGATCCTTCTTAAAAGAGCTTTTGCTCTTTTTTCTTTAATTATTTTTAAAGAAAATTAAGCAAGATTTAAGCAAGATTTAAGTAAGATAATTAATCGTCAAGGTAAAATAAAAGTTATGGCAAATGATTATAAAATATACAAACAATTTAAAAATATTTAATTATTCTGAGAAGATGTTAATTTTATAGAAAATAATAATTAGTTATAATTTTAATATTTGAAGGGGAATCTTTATTTCCAAAACTTGTCAAAATATGGGAGAATTGGAAAAATATTTCCAAAACTTGATTTTATATTGAATTTAATATATACTTATAACAGAGGTGAGATATATGATAGAAAGGTCAGAATATCTTGATCAGTTAAAAAGGTTTAAAGATAAGGATTTAATTAAAGTTGTTACCGGAATAAGAAGATGTGGAAAATCTACATTGTTTGAATTATTTATTAATTACTTAAAAGAGATAGGAATTAAAGATAATCAAATAATAATGATAAATCTTGAAGATGCTGATTATAATTTTGCAAGTTATAAGGAACTTTATGATTATGTAAATAAGAAGTTGGATTCTCAAAAACAATATTATGTATTTTTGGATGAAGTTCAAAATGTTCCGATGTTTCAAAAAGCAGTAGATAGTTTATATATAAAGAAAAATGTTGATGTTTATATAACGGGGTCAAATGCTTATTTATTATCAGGTGAACTTGCAACATTATTATCAGGAAGATATGTAGAAATAAAATTATTACCTTTGTCATTTAAAGAATATTTAAGTGCATTTAATAATACAGATAAAAGTCGTTATGAATATTTTTTAGATTATATGAAATATGGTGGTATGCCAGGAAATATACCAATAATTCAAGATAATCCTAATGATTTAGATACATATTTAGAAGGTATATTTACTACAATCGTTTATAAAGATATAATAACCAGAAATAATATAACTGATAAAATGCTTTTAGAAAATGTTTTGAAATTTATATTTGATAGTATTGGTAGCCCAGTATCTATAAAAAAGATAAGTGATACATTAACAAGTAAAGGATTGTCTACAAGCAATCATACAGTTGAAAACTATATAATGGCATTCGTTGAAAGTTTTTTGGTATATAAAGCTGAAAGATTCGATGTTAAAGGCAAGAATTTACTTGCTAGAGATTATAAATACTACGTTGTAGATCAAGGATTGAGAAGCTATTTATTGGGTAAAAAAGCTGATAGTGATATGGGACATATACTAGAAAATATTGTTTATCTTGAATTATTAAGAAGAGGATATAAAGTATATGTTGGAAAAGTAGATGATTTGGAAATAGACTTTGTTGCTGAAAATAGAGATGGACTAAAGTATTTTCAAGTTGCTTTAACTGTTAGAGATGAGAAAGTCTTAGAAAGAGAATTAAGATCATTACAAAAAACAGGTGATCATTATCCAAAATATTTAATAACTTATGACATGGATATGGAAACCGATTACGATGGAATAACAAAAATTAATATCGTTGATTGGCTATTAAATAAATAACTTTAGGTCATCTAAAGTTATTTTTAATTCTTTCATCTTCATAAGATATTATGGAGGTGAAAATATGAAAGGTATCGATGTTTCATCTTATCAAGGTAAGATCGATTGGGAGAAGGTTAAACCTTATATTGATTTTGCTATTATAAGATGTGGTTGGGGTAATGATGTCAAATCACAAGATGATGTTTATTTTGAACGTAATGCTAAGATTTGTAAGGAGCTCAATATTCCTTTTGGTGTCTATCTCTATAGTTATGCCACTAACTTAGATGATGCGCGTAGTGAGGTATGTCATACCCTAAGACTTATTAAGGATAAAAAACTGGAATATCCCGTATTTTTAGATGTCGAAAGTAAAGCCCAAATGGCCTTAAGAAAAGAAGACTTAACGGAGATCGTTAATTACTATTGCGAAGAGATGGAAAAGAATGGTTACTATGTAGGTATCTATGCTAGTTTAGATCGCTTTAAATCCAATTTGGATTCTAAAGAGTTAGATCGCTATGATAAATGGGTAGCCGAATGGGGCGATGAACTTACCTACAAGGGCGATGTAGGGATGTGGCAAAAGACGAGTTATGATGAAATTCCGGGCATTAAAGCAAGGGTCGATGGTGATGTAGCTTTGATCGATTATCCCATGATCATTAGAGATGCAAAGCTAAATCACTTAGATGAAGAAGATAAAAATAACAATCCCTGTGTTAAGTAATTGACACTCCTAATTTTACATTTCTTGCCAATTAAAGTATAATAAAGAACTATTAAAGGGGGTAATAATATGGCAGATAGTATTTATCGTCCTAAATTTGTACATTTAGAACATTACTATGGACAATTCTTTGATGAAATTCAAAGTCTTTATAAGATGCGTAATGATCGTGAAGCTGCTTTAGCTAAATTAACGAATCTTTATCGCTATTTAAAAGAAATTACTCCCGATGTCTATAGCGAAGATGCAGAGGAATATAAAACCTATGCAGCAATGATCAATCTTATCTTGGATGCTGAAGAGCGAATCTTTAATAATCAGATAACGGAGTATCAACCTCTTTTTACCTATGATCGTAAACATATCTTAGATTATGAACTAGATCATTATAGTTCTCCAAGTCATATCTTAGATGAACTTGTCTATGCTACCCGTAAGAAGCTTGTTAGCTCTTGGGGTCGCATTAAGGACTTAAAAGTCCTTAATCTTACCAATCGTTGTAAGTTAGCTAGTAAATTAACCGCTAAGAATGCCCAAACTATGGGATTAAAGATTCAAACCATCGTTATTCATCCAGCATATTCCGAAAAGAGTTATATCTATCATGGTAGTGGATATCATTACTTCAATCTAATTACGATTGAAGGCAAAGATTATATCGTCGATTGTTCTTATTCCCAATTCTTCTATTTAGGTCGTAATAATATCGAAAGATTAGGTATCGTCGATCTAAGTGGTTGTTTCCCTGGTGTTTATATGTTAATGAGTGAATTAGGAAGAAAGGTTAGTAAGGAAATCTTAGAAAAAGGATATATCGAAGCTACGGAAGAAAACCTAAAAGCATACTTAGATGGTTTTACTTTAATGTATCGTAATGGTTTATATTATGAAAGATTAGGGGAAGCAAGATATGTTGCTGATTATACTATCGATCAATATATGAACTTTCTATTTGGTGATGATGATCAAGTTCAACATGAAGGTGAAGAATGTTTAGGTTATCAAAGAACGCCTTTAGAAAACCCTCATTTTAAATTTTAATACGAAGAAATAATTCTTCGTATTTTTAATTTATGATATACTTATAATGGTGAAGCTATGAGTTGGTTAGAATATCAAAATAATACCATGGATATGGGACCTCATACCATATCCAAATATCTTTTAGAAAACTATTCCTTTAAAAGAATTATCGATTTAGGTTGTGGTAGTGGTAATGATACCTTATATCTTTTAGATAATGGTAAAGAAGTTATTGGTATCGATGCCTTTTTAAATGAAGAAGAGATCTTAAAAAGAACATCTCATAAGGAATCTTTAGAACTAATTAATGATACCTTTGAAAATGTTACTTTACCTAAAAGTGACTGTATCTTATCCCTCTATGCTTTATCCTTTTGTAAGAAAGATTATTTTATTGACTTAATGAATAAGATCTATGAATCTTTATATGATAAGGGTTTATTAGTAGCTAATATCTTTGGTGAAAGGGATGATCGTCATCTAGATGATGACATCATCACCCATACTAAAGAAGAAATATTAACAATCTTAAAACCATATGATATCTTAAAATGGGATGAATATGAATATGATCGTGATAGCGATCAATCTCATATTCATTATTATGAATTTATAGCAAGGAAGAAGTAAGATGAAAAAAGTATTAATTATAATTCCCATAATATTATTAATATCAGCTTTAGTATTAGGTTTAATATTAATAAATGATCAACCTTTCTATTTAGAAGATGATTATTATCAAACCTTAAGAATCGATGATATCTTTAATGATAAATTAAATATGTATATTGCAACCCATAAATCATTTCCTTTAGTTATTTATGATAGTAGTGAAAATTCTCATAAGTTTTTAGAAATAATTAAATCATTTCAAGAGGAATATCAAATAGCGTTTAATAAGATCGATGCTAATTATCTTAATAATACGGAATTAGATGGTAAGATTACTTCTTTTCCCGCGGTAGTAATCTATAAAGAAGGAAATTTAAAAAATTATATTACCTATGATAAAGATCAAGATTTATTTACGAAAGAAGAATTTAAAAAATGGTTTACTAAATATATCAATCTAAGAGATATCGATCCTTCTTTAACAACTACGACAACTAAAAGAATCGATGTTACTTTACCAAGTGGTATCAAAAAGGAGGATGGTAAAGTAAACATCTATCTATTCTGGGGAGATGGATGTCCTCACTGTGAAGAGTTTAAAGAGTTTATGGATCATCTTGAAAGTGATTATCAAGATCTTTATAATCTCTATGAATTTGAGACTTGGAATGATAGCAATAATAAAAACCTTATGGACGTCTTTGCGGAAGCAATGGGAGATGCTAAAGGTAAGGGAGTACCATATATTATTATTGGTGATCAATCATTTAGAGGATATTCAAGTCGTTTAGATGATAGTATTAAAGCTGCTATTGTTGCTGGTTCTAAAGATGATTTTGATGTTTATTTTGATATTATAAAGGAGAATAATTAATGAAAAAGTATCTATTATTAATCTTATTATTAACATTTATTACCTTACCTGTATATGCTAGATCTAATCCCTATAAACAATACCAAACCTTAGGCGGTTCAGAAACGATTAACTGTACATGGGCAGCATGGAAGAATGCTAAGGAAAAGGGTGGTGTTGAATTACCTGGTTGGGGAAATGCCGATACTTGGTATAATAGCGCTAAAAAAGCGGGGTTTTCCGTTGGACAAGAACCTAAACCTAATTCCATTATGGTCTTAAGATGGAGCAATTATGGTCATGTCGTTTATGTTGAGAGTGTTAAGAATGGTATTCCCTATTACTGGGATACTTATGATTGTTATTATGAAACTCCTGAGTATCATAAGTGCTTAGAAGAAGGGGAAAATGAACTCGAGCAAAGAGAATGTGCTAATCTTATGGATCATGGTATTTGTTATGATCGTTATGATTTAAAGGATTTAATTGGTTATATCTATTTGGATAGTGCACCAAAGACAACCACCACCAAAAAGAAGACCACAACCAAAACCACAACCAAGAAGACCACCACAACTATAACTACCACAACTAACGAAGACACTGGTATCATCATCGATATCGATAATGATACCTTCCATTTCACTGAAGATACCATCGAGTATTCCTTAGAAACCGAAAATGATACCATCGAAATTAAAGGTTCTTCTGAAAATAAAAATTTAACCTTAGAAGGATTAGGTATTAAAGAACTTAATGTTGGTAATAACTCCTTTAAGATCGATGTTATCAAAGATAAGAAAGTATTTAAAACTTATACTATAAATGTTTTAAGAACGGAAAAAGTAAGTGAAGTAACTACATCTAGTACTACAACAACAAAACTTTCAAAAGAAGAAAAGAAAAACGAAGATAAACCACTTGGGATAATCCTCGTTATTATTGGTATCGTTATTCTCATAACGATTATGGTAATATTGTTAAAAAAGCGCATAAAAGGTAAATAAATGTGTTATTATATTGATAGAAGGTAAGGTGAATATATGGGAAAATTAGATGGAAAGGTTGCTATTATAACTGGAGGAGCCATGGGTAATGGCTTAGGTGTCGCAAAAGTGTATTTAAAGTATGGTGCAGATATTGCGATATTCGATTATGCTGATGGTTTAATCGATACGGTTGAAAAACTAAAGGAACAATATCCGGATCGTACCGTTTTGGGTTATAAATTAGATATTAGAGATAAGGAACGTGTCTTAGCGGCTGTTGATGATGTTTATGATAAACTAAAACATATCGATGTTTTAGTTAATAATGCAGGGGTTGTTAGATTGGTACCATTTGAAGAGATGAGTGATGAGGATCGTGATTTCCAATTCGATATCAATATTAAGGGTACTTGGAATGTAACGAAGGCTTGCCTTCCTTACATGAAGAAGAACTCATCAGGTTCAATCGTAAATCTTTCAAGTGTTACGGGACCAAGAGTAGCAGACCCGGGAGAATCAGCTTATGCCACGACTAAGGGAGCTATTATGGCTTTCTCTAAGGCTTTAGGTGTAGAACTTGCACCATTAAATATTCGTAGTAATGCGATATTACCAGGTTATATCTTAACCCCAATGGTTCAAGGATTAGGAGTAGCATCAAATCCTGATAATCCTAAGGAAGCTTTGGATACCATAGCGAGAGCTATTCCGATGAAACGTATGGGTACAATCGAAGAGTTAGGTGAACTTGCTGCTTTCTTAGGTAGTGATGAATCAACTTATTTAACAGGACATGAATTCGTAATCGATGGTGGAAGTACTCTTCCAGAAACAATGGTCGTTGGAAAATAATGGAAAAACAAAAAAGTAAAAAAGACATCGTTAAGATGTTGCTTAATAAAGATATTAGTATCGATGATGAAGAAGAACTCATCAACATGTTAGTTGATGAACCAATCAGTATCGATGTCGATAAAGAAACCAAAACCAATATCAGTTTTGGTGATCGTCTTGCTGATAGATTAACTATGATTGCTGGTTCTTGGGGATTTATTATTGGTTTTAGTGCTTTTCTAATTCTATGGATCGTCTTAAATGTTTATTTTCTAAAGGATGTCGATCCTTATCCATTCATCTTGCTTAATCTTTTATTATCATGTATTGCGGCTTTGCAAGCCCCAATCATTATGATGAGTCAAAATCGAGCAGCTAAAAGAGATAGTTTACGAAGTCGTAATGATTATCGTACGGATTTAAAGAGTGAATTAATTCTTGAAGAACTACATGATAAGATTGAAAGAATCGAAAAGAATCAACGTCAAATATTAAAATATATCGAAGATAAAGAAAATATGAAAAAGGATAAATAAAATGGAAGAGAAACAACAATATTTTGAAGAAGTATTAAGAAATCGTTATTCATGTCGTAAATTTAAAGGTGATATGGTACCCGAAGAGAGTATTAAGAAGATCTTAGAGATGGGACGCCTTGCTCCCACGGCTAAGAATAAACAACCATTCCATATCTATGTCGTAACAAAGGCGGAAGGTCTAGCCAAGATCGATGAGGTCAGTCCTTGTCGCTATAATGCGCCTTTGGTCTTTATTGTTTGTGCTTCGCATGATGAGGCATGGAGTGATGGCGTATCCAATAGCTTTGAGATGGATGCATCCATCGTTGCTACCCATATGTTGCTTGAAGCAAGCAACATCGGCGTCGATAATATCTGGGTTGAGATGTTTGATCGTAAGAAGACCAAGGAGGTCTTTAATATCCCTGAAGGGCTAATGCCCGTAATATTATTACCGATGGGTTATAGTGATACATCGGCATCACCAATGCACAATACACGTAAGACTTTAGAAGAGTTAGTAACCTTTATTTAGCTACTAACTCTTTTTTGACATTGTTTACATTTTTAAAAATGAAAATTTTTATAATTGATTTTTTGTATGATATGCTAAAATTGGTTAAAACTAGAAAAGGTGAAGAAAATGAAAAACAATAATAAAAAATATTTAATGCTTCTACTGATATTATTACTTATTGGGGCTTTAGTCGTTCCTTATACTTTCGCTAGATATGCTAATCTCTTTGGTGGTAATGCTTCCATCGAAATTGCCAAATGGGCAGTAGCACTAAAGCAAGGAGAAGAGGCAGTATCCGAAACTTTTGATCTAGAATTAAGTAGTGATGCTAGCGATTATGTCGTTAAAGATAAGATAGCTCCAGATTCCACGGCATCTAATAGCATTCAATTAGATTTAGATGGTACAGAAGTTGCGGTAACTTTAAAAGTTAAGGTTGATCAACAAAAATTAACAGAGAACTTAGAAAAATTAAAGGTTCATACTGAGGAATTTTCAACTAAAATAACTGTTACTAATGAACAAGGTGCATCTGAAGTCACTGATAATGGTAATGGTACCTATACCATTAAGTTACCTAACAATCAAGCATTTGATTCTACTAATGGTAAATACAATATAAAAGTATCTGTTACTTGGGTAAATAATGAAGATAATAATTCTGCAGATACAAATGCTGCTAAAGAAGATAGTGCAATTCTTACAGTACCAGTAAATGTTACTGTTGAACAACTTATTGCAACTCCATAAGATCCCTTTTTAATTATTTACTTTAATTATTTTAAATAGTATAATTGAGATGTAATTAGGTTATACCTAATAAGATAATAGAAGGAAGGATTAAAATGGAACTAAAAGGAAGTAAAACTGAACAAAACTTAATGACTGCATTTGCAGGTGAATCTCAAGCAAGAAATAAATATACTTATTTCGCTAGTAAAGCTAAAAAAGAAGGTTATGAACAAATAGCAGCTATCTTCTTAGAAACAGCTGAAAATGAAAAAGAACATGCTAAAATGTGGTTTAAAGAATTAAATGGTGGGGAAATCCCTACAACTTTAGATAACTTAAAAGCAGCAGCTGATGGTGAAAACTATGAATGGACAGATATGTATGATGAATTTGCTAAAACAGCAAAAGAAGAAGGATTTACACGTATCGCCTTCCTATTTGAAAGTGTAGCAGCTATTGAAAAAGAACATGAAAATAGATATCGTAAATTAATCGAAAACGTTGAAGGTGGATTAGTATTCTCTAAAGATGGTGATCGTATCTGGAAATGTCGTAATTGTGGACATATCGTTGTTGGTAAGAGTGCTCCAGAAGTATGTCCAGTATGTGCTCATCCTCAAGCATACTTTGAGATTAAAGCAGAAAATTATTAAAATATATAAACTCATCCCTAAAATAGAGATGAGTTTTCTATCTTATAATTTACAAATATTTTATTTTCTCTTGACAGTGCTTGACAAAAGAAATAATAAAAAAAACAAAAATACGGAAATCTATGATATGATTTACTTGAATAGAGTAACCGCTATTTAAAGCTGTATAACTTTATTTAGAGAGTAGGTGAAAGAAAACTAAATGGAAGACTCTTTAAAAAAGAGAAAGTTTAAGGTAAGTACTATTCTAAGATGGATATTCTATGTCTTAGCATTTATCATCATCTTCCTAGCAGGTATGGTAATCTATAAGGGTTATCGATACCCTAATAAGATACCAGATATCTTTGGTTATAAACCAATGATTGTATTATCTGGATCTATGGAAAGTGAGATCTATCGTGGAGACTTAGTATTCGTTAAAGAAGTCGATACTAGTACCTTAAAGAAAAATGATATTATTGCATTTAGAAGTACAAACGATATAGTATCAACACACCGTATTGCTAATATTGTTACTGAAGATGGTAAGAAATATTTTGTTACCAAAGGTGATAACAACAATTCTGAAGATGACGATTTAGTAGCTATGGAAGATGTTGAGGGAATCTATGTTTCAAGAATTCCTAAACTAGGTTCAATACTAATGTTCATTCAAAGACCTACTGGTTTAATTATAGTTGTACTAGCAATCTTATTTATTGGTATTTCAATTCTATATATTAGAAATTTGAAATCTGAAAATAAGCGACTAAAAGAACTTGAAGAAGAACGCAGAGAATTTGAGGAATTCAAAAAAGAAAAGGAAAAGAAGAAGGAGAAAAATAATGGAAAACAAAAAGAATAATAAAAATATTAAATTATCAATTATTGTAGCACTATTATTTGTATTTGCTCTATATTTCATAGGTAATACATATGCTA
>CANQQK010000015.1 GCA_947626015.1 uncultured Bacilli bacterium
TCGATAAGTTGTGATTCATAGATATCTTGCCCTTTAGATTTATACACTAATCTTTCAAGTTCTAAGGCTTCTAAAAGAGTTAGAGAATCAACTGACTTGTGACGGAAATCACTACCGAATAATTGCTTTAAATATACCTCAGGGCATTGACGCATAAGTTTTTGTAAACGTTTGCGACGAAGTTGCATATAGTTTTCATAGCATTCAACATCTCCATGACATGGGTAAGAGGAAAACATGGATGCTAGATTTACTTGCGTCCAAGTTAATTCTTCACCTGTGCCATATGCACCCGTATAAATATATTTACCATCATGTGTTATATTGCTGATTCTTATCGGAAAGGGACGAATGACCATGATGGTTTCTAAAAGTCTTTCCGGAGAAATACCACTATCAGCTAGCAATTGAGCTGTTGAAACATTACGACTCGTAACATATGGATAGTTTCCACTATGATTTAAATCCAAGTCACAACCTTGAGCACCCTCCAACATAACATACTCACTCTCATCATCTAAATGACAATAAAGTCTTTCTAACCATTCATCATTAGAACAAACAACAGCATCTTTAAATGATTTATAAAACTTTAGCTTTTCATCACGGATGATCTTCTCTTGACTGACAGCTCCACAACCTTTAAATGTGGAACCACTCTTAATATGTGATCTTTCATATTCCTTATGTCTTTCTTCGATAAGCGGAACTAGTTCATGAATATAGATTTTTCTTCCTTGCAAATATTTGCTGGCATTAGCGTACTCCTCTTGGAACACTTCCATATCGATAGCGGAACCAGGACCTATAAATAATTCCGTATCTGGATTAACACTGGATACTGGAATATTTCTAAATACCATCTTTTCGCCATCCTTATTAACGTAGCTATGGCCAGCATTTGGCATACAATTAGTGACAGCTGCTCCTAGCTTAATTCCCTCTAGTGTAGCTATCTCACCTACTACCTTTGCTTTACCGCAACTTCCAGCTTCGCCATCAATAACTGCAATAACATTCTTATTCATAAAACCACCTATTCGTTTATTATAACATGAGGAAAATAAAAAACATAGGAATTATTTCCTATGTCGTTTATGCTTATGGCGATGACTGATGAATAATAAAATAATTAGTATAATAATACCTAAGAAGAATAGATAATATTCTTTGATAAGTTTCGGAATGCTTAGTTTTATCTTTTGATCTAAGATGACCTCATCTTCACCAATTAATTCACCATCATAATAAACTTTTAAGGTACCTAATTTAGAACCTTCTTTATTTAAAAAGCTTACTGAATTTTTACCTTCATAATCAATTTTTACTTTATCTTTATCGTAATCGATTGGTAAGTACTTCGTAATAAGTTTATCACCTTTAATACTTAACTTATCGATATTAGATATTTTAACATCAATATCTTTAACTACTTGCCCCTTAGCAAGCAATGGTTGTTCATTATAATTTTGATCCATAAATTTAATAATACTTAAAGCATCAATTAGATTATATGCCATACCATTGGTATAAGGGGCATTTAGAGTAATAATGATGATCTCATGACCATTAGAATTAATCAAAGCTGATATGCAGATTCCCGCATTATCGGTAAATCCTGTCTTACTACCAAGAATTCTTGAGATATCTAAGTGCATTGTTTCGTTGTATTTTAAGACCGTAGCTTTAACAATCTTACCATTGCTCATCATATGTTCTTTAGTGCAATAAATTTCTCTGAAAGTTTGATTGCTAAGAGCATATTTTAAAATCTTTAACATATCTCTAGCTGTACTATAGTGATTATCAACGTCATAACCTGTTACATTAACAAAATGGGTATCATTTGCTCCAACTTTCTTTGCTAGTTCATTCATCTTATCGACAAATTTCGGTACCGAACCTGCTGAAGTGAAGGCTAAAACATGCGTTGCATCAGCACCACTTGGTAAGATTGAAGCATATAAAACATCTCTAATTGTTAATTCATCCCCTACTTGCAAACCAGCAATACTAGCATCCCAAGGAATACCTGCTAACATTTGCGATGTTACCGTTACCTTTTGATCAAGATCAGGAATGTTTTCGATAGCTGTTATCGTCGTAACAATTTTTGTTAAAGAAGCAACGTTGCGTTTTTCCGAAGCATTTATTTCATGCAATATTTTATCTTCGGTTAAATCATATACTAAAACATTTGTCGAATATAATTGCGGTAATTCGACAGCATAGGTACAAATCGGTATAATAAGCAATAATATTAAGAGCCATAATTTCTTCATGTTATCCCCTTCTCCATATAAAAATATTTTAGCACAATATAACATAATAAAAAAGTCGCTTACGACTTCTTTATACAATTCCTATAATAGGTTACATCTTGATATTTAAATGAACAAATATCTTGAGAACAATAGATATTTTCTTGATATTCACTATCTACTTCTTCATTTTGACATGCTTGATATAAATCCTTTTGAATAATATCTTTAGCTTCCATATCATCCTTCTTGACGATGCTAAATTTTTTCAAATCACAATCTAAACGATAATCTAATTCATTAGTTTCATCATATAGATGACATATTCCATAGGAACAATCTTCTAGATTATTCTCTTCACTAACTTGATATTGGGTACAGGTATTATATAATGCAGCTTTCATTTCATCTGGTATATTAGGCTCTTCAACTTCCTTCTTAGAACACTTTACTTGATATACTTCTTCGCTACCACTACTACACATCTCATCCTTACAGTAACTACCATCCTTATCGATATATAAACCGTCCTCATTACGTTTATCACATAAAGCCAAGGTTTCATTATATTTATTATTTATTTCATCATATTTGATAAAATCAATGGTTTCATTAGTATCATCACTACATTTCTTTTTAGCAACCTCTAAAGTCTTACTTAGATAACAAAAGCCATTGATACATTTAATATCATCTTTTTCATAATTACCATAATCATCGATAAGCTTACAAGCATTGTTTAAGTTTTCATTATCCTCTTCACTAATAGCTTCATATTGTGAACCAATTAAACTTAAAATTACTAAAGCTGTACCTAGAATAACGATACATATTTCGGAAAAAATATTTCTTTTGGGTTTATCATTTGCCATATCTACATCTCCTATTATAAATTAACATAAGAGGCATTACTTTTCAATTATTTTTCTTTCTCTTCTTGAGAAATTTCTTCGGTAGAAGTCTTTTCTTCTTCCTTTAATTCAGCAAATAATTTTTGCATTGTTTCATTACCACTTGTTAATTTCTTTATGGTTAAATCTTCAGCTTTATTATTAGCTAGTCTTAGATTATTTTCACTCGATAATAAAGCTTCTTTGGTCTTTTGTAAGTGATCAATCGTCTTATCAATCTCTTCGATTGCTTTACTAAATTTTTCACTAGCTAAACGATAATTACGTCCGAAACCTTCTTTAAATGATTCCATCTTAGCTTCGAAATTAGAGATATCAATATTTTGATTACGAATCGTAACTAATTCCTTTTTATATTTTAAGGAGTTCTTTGCTAAACCACTTATCAAAGTAATTAAAGGAATAAAGAATTGTGGTCTTATTACATACATCTTTTCATATTTATGAGATACATCGACAATACCATTATTATAGTAGTCGTTTTCAATTTCGAGTAAGGAAACCAAGACCGCATATTCACAGTTCTTCTCTTTTCGATCTTTATCTAACTCCTTAAAGAAGTCTTCATTCTTATGTTTAGTTGCCGTTTCATCAGCTTCATTTTTCATTTCAAACATAATGGATACGATTTCGGTTCCATCATCATCAAAATCACGGAAGATAAAATCTCCTTTTGAACCATTACGAGCATCATTATCTTTTTCAAAATAAGCATTTTTAAATAAAGGTCTTAAGGTATTAAATTCATTACTACAATGAACCTCTAGAGATTCACCAATCATCTTGGTTGATTGTTTAGCTTTGAAATCTTTATAATAAGCGATTTGTTCATCTTTATTCTTAATCTTTTCTTCATAGCTTTCTTTTAGATTTTGTTCTTTTAAAAGATGTTCATTCTTAGTAATCTCTAATTTAGTTGTTAAATCCTTTATTTGTTCTTCTTTTTCCATTAAAGCTTTCTCTTTAATGGTTTCATTCTTTTCACGATCTAATTCAATTTGATGTTTTAAATCATTGATCTCTAAATCCTTTTTATTGATCTCATCACGTGATTTATTTTCAGCATTTTGTAAAGCATCTTTGATATGAGCTTCATTTAATGCTTCCATCGTTTTAATTTTATTAGCTAGATCATTTATTTCTTTATCTTTAGCACTGATAGTATCTTTATATTTATTTTCGATATTGGCTTCCGTTAATTTAATAGCACTTTCAATTTCTTTTTTATGTTCTGTATCATGAAGATGTAATTGATGATCAAATTCTTGATCTCTTACTTGTTTAACAATAGATTCATAATCACTTTCATCGATTTGAAATACGGTTTTACATTTAGGACATTTTATTTCGTTCATCGTTATTTCCTCCTAAAGATATTTTATCACAAAAGGAGGAAAAGTTATTTATGATAATGCAACATCTAAGACCATCATTATGATAAAGCCGATAGCAACACCTATTGGTCCCAAATTATTATCTTTTCTTTGAGATGATGGTATTAATTCATGAACAACAACATAGATCATTGCTCCAGCAGCAAATGATAAAAGATATGGCATAAGAGGAACAATAATATTCGTAAGAAGAATCGTTATAAAAGCAAATATTGGTTCTACAACACCTGATATAACACCCATCTTAAAGGCATAATTCTTGCTATAACCATCACTTTTTATTGGTAAAGATATCATTGTTCCCTCTGGAATATTTTGAATAGCAATACCCAAAGATAATGCAAAAGCAGAAGCTAGAGTTACACCTGGAGTATGATTAAGGAAAGCAGCAAAGATCGTACCTACTGCCATTCCTTCGGGGATGTTATGAAGCGTCACCGCAAGAAAAAGCATGGAAGACCTTTTCTTTTCACTGATGAAGTTATTATTATTGATTTTATTAACAATATTATCAATAAGAATTAAAATGATAAAACCTAAAGCCATTCCCACTGCTGGAGGAACCCATGTAATATAACCTAAGTCTTCACTTCTTTCGATAGCAGGTATCAAAAGACTCCAAACAGATGCCGCAATCATTACGCCTGAAGCAAATCCCAAGATGATTTTTTCCAACTTATCATTAAAATTATTTTTAATAAAATAGACAACAAAAGCACCTATCGTTGTACCAATAAAAGGGATCATTATACCTAAAAAAACATTCATATAATCAAAATCCTTTCATGGTATTGTATGAAAGGTAAAAAAATAAGTTAAAAAAACTATCCTTTAAGGATAGTTAAAAATGACGAGTTGATCCACCACCACTGCTGTGACCGCCACCACCACTGGATGAGGAACCGCCAAACGAAAAGCTTGATCCACTATCATAATAGCGATTACGAACACTTCCATAGCGCGTTCTATATGGATGCTTCATACCCTCTTGAAGGCCAAAGATAAAACCTAATATAAAAGGTATTGCTGGAGCACTAAAACATAAAAGAATTATTAAGTTTAGGATAATATCGATGGTATAACCAAGAGGTTTATGTTTTTTAGTAAATGGTCCCATACTAATACCCATATTGACACCAATAATAAAACCAAATACTCCAATGAAAACAAAAAATGCAAATTTTTCAGCAAATGAATAACTAATATCAGAACTAGGCATAGTGGGCTCAGAATAATCGATATCCAAATTATTTAATTTAACGATTTCTGAATAGAAAGCATCATAACCGTTTTTCATGCCTTTATCAAAGTCATCTTCACTAAAATAAGGTATCATATATTCATCTTGAAATCTTCCAGTTTTACCATCAGGTAAGATACCTTCTAAACCATCGCCAACTTCAATACGCATTAATCGCTCTTCTAATGCTAGAAGAAGTAGTAACCCATTATTCTTTTGGCTATCACCGATACCATAACTTTTAAATAATTCATGAGCATAATCCTCAATTTCTTCCCCATCTAAATCAGGCACGGTAACAACAACGATTTGGGTGCCATCAACAGCCGCCAATTTTTTACTTTGATCAATAATATATTCTTCGGTTTCTGAAGATAAGACATTAGCATAATCATTAACATAGAAATCTGACATCGGAGGTACGATAGCTTTAACATTAAATGGAATTAATAATAGCAATGCTAATAATATTAATTTTATTTTCTTCATAATATCACCTTTAAAATGCATTTAATAAACCGCTTTGTTCTTCCAATATGATTATATCATCTCATATAAAAAGTATTGAAATAAATCAATACTCTTTGACACTTTATCATTAATCAAAAGATACTTCTGGTACTTCATTAGCATCACTATCAGCTTGGAAGTATTCTTTACTTTCAAAACCAAACATTGATGCAATCAAGTTATTAGGGAATCTTTTAATCATCGTATTATAATTATTAACTGCTTCATTATAATCTTTTCTGGCAACAGCTACTCTATTTTCACTACCTGCTATTTCATCTTGTAAAGCAATAAAGTTCGTATTAGCTTTTAAATCAGGATAATTTTCAACAACGATATATAATTGATTAATAGCATCGGTTAAAGCTTTATTCGCTTGATCTTTATCCTCTAGAGTTGATGCATTAACAAGATTTTGACGGGCTTCTGTAATACTATCGATAATATCTTGTTCATGTTTCATATAACCTTTAACAGTATTGACAAGATTTGGTATTAGATCTGCTCTTCTTTGCAATTGAGTATCAATGTTAGATAAAGCTTTATTAACATTTTCTTCACTTCCAACGATACTATTATAAGCACCTACACCACTAGCTACCACACCAACGATAAATATTACAACAACCAACAAAATAATTAATATAACATTCTTTGTTTTTTTCATATAAACACCTTCCTAAGGATAATTATACATTATTAAAAAAAGTTTATAAAGATAATTGATATCATTTGTATTTATTCTTTACTATTAACATATATTTATGTTAAAATAAAGCGTGCAATTAAGGGGAGATTTTTATGAAAATAAGAAATCTAAATATTAGAAAAGGACTTATATCACTAGCACTTGCTTCTTCGATTTCTTTCAATTTAGTAGGTTGTAATATAAGTTCAACTAAAGCTATTAGCTCTCAAGATTTATATGGTGAAATAATGAGCTCAATGAATGTCGATGATTATGAAACATTTGCACTTGAAGGAGATTTAGTTACGACAGCTAATTTAAATTTCCGTACGGGCCCAACGACCAAATTTGAGATTATTAAAACCTTAAATAAAGGAACGGAAGCGAAAGTCTTAGGAGTAACCGATAATGGTTGGTATAAGATTGAAGATGATGGAAAAGTTGGTTATGTTTGTGGTGAATATGTAACCTTCCATCCACTTGAAAAACAAAATGATGAAGGCGAAGATATTTCTAGATATGTTTATACTACTGTTTATCTAAATTTCCGTACTGGTCCAAGTACTGATTATAAAAAAATTGTAACCGTACCTAAGGGACAAGCTTTGTTATACCAAGATTACTTAGATAACGGATGGTATATGGTTAAATATAATGATAAGATTGGTTTTGTATGTGGTGATTATATCGATGTTCGTGATGAAGATTATCGTGATGATTTTACAAAGGTTGCTTATGCTACAACTGACCTTAATCTTCGTAAGGAACCTAACACCAAATGTGATATATTATATGGTATCAGTAAGAATGAAGCTTTTGAAGTCTTAGAAGAAGTTGGAAAATGGTATAAGGTTAGATGTAATAATACTGAAGGTTATGTCTTAGCAAGTCTTACTAGGGATTTGAGTGGTGTTTTTGTAGTAGTTGATATTGGTGATCAAACCCTTACTTTATATGATGGTAATAAGATTCTTCTAGAGGTTGATATTACATCAGGAACCAAAGGAAGTCATGATACACCATATGGATTATTTAGTATTCAAAGTAAGACCAGAGATACTTACCTAACAGGTCCAGGATATCGTAGTCATGTCGATTACTGGATGCCATTCTATTATGGTTATGGAATTCATGATGCTTCTTGGCGTAATGCCTTTGGTGGTTCATATTATGTAACTAATGGAAGTCATGGTTGTGTTAACGTTCCACCAGAGAGAACCGAAGAAATATATGATGCTGTCGAAGTTGGTACTAAAGTATTAGTGCATAAATAAAAGATCTTGTAAAAAACAAGACCTTTTTTATTTTAATTTTAACTTACGTTCCTCAGATGGGCCTCGATCAAAGGACGTTGGTAAAGTACCTTTAAATCCTTTAGCGAAGGCCTTTTTACGATTGGTTAAATCTTCTAGAGAACCAATTGGTGCATACACAGTACATCCACGACATTCAACATTACTTGCATCTAAAGTATCATCTTTACATGGTGTAATATAGAATTTATATGTATAATTACCTGGCATCATTAATGCTCTGATTATCGTACTTCTACTATCGGTACGCTCTCTAAGTGTTACTTGTCTTCCTTCATTGAAAGAATAACTAACTTCTAATTCAAAACTCATCTTTAATTTTAAAGCTTTTTCACAATTACGAAGTTTTTCAACTAGAAGACTTCTTACCTCTGGAGGTACAACTGTTTTACTAAATATTATAAGACATTGATCATTGCTTCGATCCAAATAAGTAAAACCACTATCATAGAAACGATTTCTTAAAGTAAATGGATCATTACGATTATAAGCATAATTAACATCGATATTCCAGTTAGGCATTTCACCATCTTTTAAACCTTGAAATTTTAAATTTAATAGAGCTGTTGCTGGAACTGGACTTCCTAAATAGATATGATCTGGTAAAAAATTAGTATAAGATAGTTTTAACTTAATACCTGAAATAATATCATCTAATAAATCATAATTATCCAAAGGTACTTTAACAAAAACACGATTAATTGTTGTTAATAATGTTGCTGCTTGCGTTTCCTTTGTTTCATCATAATATGACATTAGATAGAATGGAACTCCACCTAATGAGAACTCATATAATTTTTGTGGTAATATACTATGTGTACTTCCATCATATAATTCATTATGACCATTATATGGTGGATACTCCATAAATATACGTTTCATATTATCCCCCTTTTTTATGACGCTTATTATAGCATCTTTGCTATCTTTGGTCAAATCGACTGACCCCTCTGGAACTACGAAATATCTCCCACTAGTTCATTTAATTTGGATATCTTTTTAGAGATATTGTTTATTAGTTTGTTATAAGATATCTCTTTATTGCCCTTTTCAGCAGTTAATACAACGATTATATAGGGATTATCTCCTAGAAAGATACCAGCATCATGAAAGTATGGAGATGTTACGCCATATTTATGAATATTAGTATATTTCTTATCAAATGATAAGTAGTTTTTATGATTATTGATATAGTAACTTGCTAATTCATCGCCATTATCTAAAGTATTGATAAGTAGATATAGATGATCAAAGAATGCTAGTTGCTCTAAGATATTGGAATCACAGAAATATGTACCATGACAGTTGGAAAGAGTTCCTCCAATCGATGAAGCATAAGAACGAAAACGCTCGATACCAATATATTTTACGAGATTAGCATGGGCATCATTATCCGATACACTGATAGCTTTCTTAACATCACCTAAGACCTTTTTATCAGTAATATTATTTTCATAAATATACATCGCATCAATATTTTTGATAAGGCTTGCTCCAAAATAAGTTTTCTTTTCATCGTATAGATAAGTAAAACGATTTTTTAAATTGATATATCCAACACTAACCTTATATTTGGAAAGATATTTATTTAAATCAATGATATAATCATTGATTTCTTGTTTATCAGTTTTAGTATTTTGATATGTTTTAATATTAGCTATTTTAGAATCAGTAGCATCATATTTGCTCTTAACAGTAACACTTCTGATAACCTTCGCCAAATTATTATCACTATCAGTTACTTCATAGATTACTTGGTATTCACCGGGTACTTTATCATCAACTTCGTTTTTTATCTTCACTTTAGAGGTAAGATTACCATCTTCATTATCATAAGCAATGTATCCTGGTTCCTCATACTTTTCACCAGCAGTAATAGTGATACTACTACCATCTAAAAGAATTACTGGTTTCATAGAGTTGTTGATAACAATTAACTCTTCTTCCGTCATATCTTCAAGACCCATAATATATCCCCCAATAAAGGTGGATATCAAAACAATAAATACACTGATTGTTAGTTTTAACTTCATTCTTAAATACATATCTACTTCCTCCATGGGCGTTAGTATACCACAAAATAAAAACTAGTGCACGTTTCGTCACTAGTTATATCATTATTTAATAAAGATCTTTTTAAGTTTTTCCTTGATTTGTTCTTTATTAAATGGTTTGGCAATATAATCAACAAATCCTTCAGCAAGATATTTTTCTTGTGCTCCCGATAGAGCATCAGCTGTTAAAGCGATGGTTGGAACATTGAAATTAGGGTCTTCCTTTAATTTACGCATTGCGGTTTCACCACTCATATTAGGCATCATAATATCCATTAAGATTAAGTCATATTGATTACCATTCTTAACCTTTTCTAAACATTCTTCACCATCATAACATTCATCAATGATTAAATTGAAATCTTGTAGTGCTCTAAGAGCAACTTTAATATTTAATTTATTATCATCAACGATAAGAATACGTTTATTATTTAGAATTTCTTTTAATCTTGCATCTTCACTAGCTTTATCAACTTCATTGGCCATCTTAGGAATATCGATTAATTCTTCACTATCAGCTAGTTTACTGATCTTTTGGGGTATTTGAACCATAAAGATTGATCCCTTACCAAAGGTACTTTGAACATTGATCTTACCACCCATCATCTCAACTAAAGCTTTAGTGATAGCAAGACCTAAACCTGTTCCTTCAGTAGTAGTATTTCTTTCGACATCTAGACGATCAAATTTATTGAATAAACGCGTGATATTTTCCGCTTGAATACCTCTACCAGTATCTCTAACACTTATGAAAAGATTACAAATATCTCCTTGATTAATACATTTAGCTGTTAACTCAATTTCTCCTTCATCGGTATACTTAATAGCGTTTGTTAAAAGATTATTAACGATTTCCTTAATATGTGGTTTATCACCGATAAGTTCATAAGGGATATCCGGTGCAATATTAACCTTGAAATTAATATTCTTTTCACCAATACGAGTAGCATCGATCTTAGCTAAAGTTTCAATCTCTTTTTTAAAGTTATAAGGTATCGGAACAATTTCCATCTTATCACTTTCAATCTTATTGATATCTAAGATATTACCGACGATCTCCAAAAGGGTTTCTGATGCTTGCATAATGTAATCAGCATCTTCAACGATCTTTGGATTAGTATCTTCTACATATATTTGAATATCTTCACTAAAACCAACGATGGCATTTAATGGTGTTCTAATCTCATGGGACATACTTGATAAGAAATCACTCTTAGCACGATTCGCTCTTTCGGCTTGATCACGAGCAAATTCTAGTTGACTTACCGTTCTTAGATCCGGATTTTCAATTGTAAAATACATTATAACGGTTACAAAAGCAAAAGCACTGGTAATAAGTGTAATACCCGGTTCAATTTGTCTTATTACAAAAGCAAGACCAAGTAAGGTTAGTAGAGCAACCATCGGAATAATTTTCTTAGTGTTTAATTTCTTAAGATTAGATAATATGGATACTAAATCAACTACCATATAGAAAGCACATGCAACGGTTAAAGCAACCGTAGCAGCACCATATGAATAAACTGAATTTGGTGAATTATGATATTCCAAAGGAAGGAATACAACACATGTTACTAAGATAGCATAGACGATGATGATAATCATTTTTTCTCGCGTACTTAATTTAACAACCTCTACTTTATCGATAGCTTGATTTTTAGAACATGCTACATAAACATATACAGTAAACAAAGTTACAAAGGTTGAAAAATAGATTAAATATAAACGATTAATAATAGCATTAGTAATAGGAATTACTTCCATATTCATAACCGTTATACAACATAAAAACTCTAATACTAAACCAATGATATTTAAGACCAATAATTTAGAATAAATTTTTGTTTCCATGGTTTTAATTCTCTTTTTAGAAAAATATACTACACATAGTAAGATCATATAGAAAAAACTACATGCCATAAAGGACATTCCGATTAACATAACTACACCTCTATTATATAGTTATTATAACATAAAAATAACGAGTATAAATACCCGTTATCAATTAATAATTTATTTTTTATTTAAAATACGTGCAGATGATTTATTTTTAATATGTGCATCTTCAGCTTCCAAAGCACGATAATCAACTTTACCAATTGAAGTTAATGGTAAAGATTCTCTAAACTTATAATCTACTGGTTGAACATATTCTGGTAATTTAGAAGCACATAATTCGATAATCTCTTGTAAAACCTCTTCTTGATAGAATTGATATCCATCCTTTAAGACGATATGAGCTTTTGGTAATTTACCTTGACTATGGTTTTGATCGGCAATAGCTACAACCTTACATGCTTCAACAGCTGGATGAGTACAAATAGCATTTTCAATCAATGATGGGAATACTTTGAAACCATCATATCTAATCATCATCCGTTTAATACGATCAACGATGAATAAAGCACCATCTTCGGTAATATGACCAACATCCCCCGTATGAATCCACATCTTACCATCATTATGACGACGTAATATAGCATCGGTTGCTTCCTTGTTTTCGAAATATCCTAACATGGTATTTGGTCCCGTTACACATACTTCACCATCTTCGTTATAACCAAGTTCATTTTCCGTATCAGGTTCAAAGATAGCAATCGTTGTCTTTACAAATGGAACACCAACACTACCGATTTGATTATTTTCATCAACCGTTCCGGATACACCACCACAAACTTCGGTCATACCATATCCTTTAACGATCTTAGACTTACAATTATGTTCCTTAAGGAAGGCATTAGCTTGTTGTTCCAAGGTAGTATCCATCGCATCACCACCAACAGTTGGGGCAATCATATATGATAGATCTTTTAGCTTTTTACTCTTAATAATCGTTCCCCAATAAGATGGAACACCAACCATATGAATCGGTTTATTTTTAACCAATAGATCATCGAACTTCAATGGATCAAATTCAGGAATTAGAATGGTTTCCATACCAATACTTAATGGTAAGTGTAATCCCATACCAACACCATAAGCAATAAATGTTGGCATGATATCTAACCAGTTATGTTCTCTTTGCATATCGATACCCGTTTCGATACTTTGTAAAACAACGGCATTGATATTTTCATTGGATAACATAACCCCCTTAGGTTGACCAGTTGTTCCTCCTGTATGCTCAATAACTAAAGGACGATTAGGTACATAAGGGACATCAAGACTACCAGTATAATTCTTACCTAGAGCTAGGAAGTCTTGCCAATTTATTGTTTTATCATTTAATTTAATCTTATTTTCTGGTTTACCAATAGCTGAAATATATTCCTTAGCTTTATATCCTAAGTTCAAACCTATTGGTAAAGATTCTGCTGGAGATATAGCAATGATTTTCTTAACTTCCCCACTTTCAGTTAAGTCTTTTACCTTATTATAGAATTTATCGACAATAATAACTTTATCAGAATGAGCTTCTTCGATATATTTTTTGATACCATCAGCACTCGTACGAGGATCGACCATATTAGCAATAGCACCAATCTTACTCATGGCATAGAAAAGATAAGCCGCTTCAGGTGTATTTGGCATTGATATTGTAACAACTTCGCCTTCTTTAACACCGATTGCTTTTAATGCTTTAGCTGTCTCATCGATCTTTTTAAATAGTTCATCAAAACTAATCTTTCTTCCAAAATAACGAAGTGCCGGACGTGCTAAATATTTATCATTTTGATGATGTAAATATTGATAAACACTCATCGTAGGTACATCCGTAAGAATTTGATCTTCGGTATAATACTTTAACCATGGTTTATCGATACTAGCATGTCCTGTTAGAGGTCCTTCAATTTCTCCACAAGCTAACTTTCTTAAATATAGGTCTCTTTCCTTTTGTTCAACCTTATTTAATTTAGATAATTCTTCTTTTAATTTCAATAATTCTTCTTTGTTCATTTCTACTCCCCCAACAATAAATTACTACGTTTATAATAACACAATTTATACACGTGTTCAACTTTATATCACATATTTTAAATTCTAAAAAAATAGTATATAATGAATACTAGAGGTAATAATATGAAGAAAGTTCTATTAATGTATGCTGAATATGGCTCTGGACATAAATCTATTGCTGAATATACCGCTAAGTATATTAAAGAGAATAATAAAGATGCTATTGTCGAAATCATAAATTTAACTCAATATGAAAACTTTATTGGTAAAGTAGGTATGAAATTTTATAGTTGGGTTATGGTTAAAAGACGTGAACTTGTCTTCGATATAGCATATGAATTAACCGATAGTAAGATATCTCGTTTATCAAGGAATAACATATCAAGAAAAAGTTTTGATAATGAAAAACTAAGAAAAGCAATAACTGATTTTAATCCCGATATTACAATATCAACCCATTTCTTTTGTACCAATATGATCTCTTATTATAATAAAATTGGGCTTATTAATAGCAAAATATATACGATTATTACGGATTATCACACTCATGAGATATGGACTAAGAATCATAAGAATGAAGATGGATATATCGTTGCTAATGACATTGTAAAACAAGAATTAATTAAAAAAGGTGTTCCGGCAAAAATGATCTATCCTTATGGATTACCATTAAATATTTTTGAACTACAAAAGTTAGATTCATATAATACTATCTATCGTAGATATAACTTGAGTGGCGATAGAGACGTATATCTTTTCTTTGGAGGATCTTCAGCTGGTAGTATGTATTACTATAGCTATTTTAAAACGATATGTAAGTTAAATTTAGATAAAGATATCATTTTTATATGTGGTAGAAATACGAAATTAAAGGATAAAAGTGATCGTTATGTTAGAAAAAATGGTATCGACAATGTTAAAGTAATTGGTTATTCTACGGATGTTTTGAATTTGATGAAGATAAGCAAACTAGTCATTACCAAACCTGGTGGTGCTACGGTAACCGAATGCTTAGAGATGAAGGTACCAATGCTTTTAGTACCTGGTGTCGGTGGACAAGAAAAATATAATGCTCGATATATCAAGAAAAGGAAATATGGTCTTAAGGTTAGAGGATGTTTTAGTTTTAAAGTAGCTTTATTAAAATTAGAACTTAATCCAGGAATCATTACTAATATGAAAAATAAATTAAATCTTCTTAGTAAGAATACCTCAGTAGAAAAAATCAATCAATTGATTAATAAAAACTAAAAAGTTGAGTAACATCACTCAACTTTTTTATTTGATCTCACAAGTAGCACCGTCATCTTCGGCTTCTTTTTTATTTTCTTCGATGGTACTATTATCATCCTTAATACCTCCGAAGTCATGTCTTTCAAGAGCTTCTTCAGTAGCATTGATGACATCGATATCGGTAGCAACACTATACTTAAAATTTTTAGCATCTTTAGTAACTTTTAAAGATATACCATCATCATCGAATTCTTCATTAGATTGATCCATGGTTTCGACAAATTTATCCCAATTATCTTGAACGGTTTTATCCGTAAGTTGCGAGATGACTTCAACCTTCATGCGACTTAGTTCATCACCTTTATAAGTCATTGAGATAACTTGCTCAATCGTCAATCCTTCCTCTTCTTGTGTTTGACGACATGTTAAGGTTTGTTCTTTAACCTCATCTGTCTTTCCACATCCAGCCATAAAGCATACCAAAAGTATACTCATAAATAACATAATTTTATTTTTCATATAAACACTCCTCTAGTAAAATTATATATTATTCAATTTAGATATACAATTGATATTTAGAGAGTTTTAAAATTCTTTTTTATTAAATATTCTTAAAGATATAATATATGATACATATACCATAATAATCATTACAGCAATTAAAATCGGAATAAGGTAATCTTCTATACAGAAAAGATATTTGGAGATATATGATAGATCAACATATTGGATCAAAAGACCCCCAATAATGACGATACCAAAGACGATAACAAAGATACCAATTCTAGCTTTTTCAAGTCCGAATTTATAGATAATCGGATACATAAATACTAGTACTAATAATGTTCCAAAAACACTTCCTAACATTGTCGATAACATTTGAACCAAATCAATCGTTTGCGTTTTATAGTATGATATTGCACATGATAATATAAATGTAACAATTGATACAATAATCATCATCAAAATCGTTGCTACATATTTTGCTCTGACGCTATTCTTTCTACCATCAGGTAAAGATATTGCATAAGCATCCCATTTATTATAATTATCATAACTAAATGTAGAAATCATGATCATGACACTGATAAAGGGAAGGATAAATGAAATATCCATATCACCCATAAAACCCATTATCGCATAGACTACAAATAATATCCCCATTAATTTAAAATTACTTTTAATCATTGCTAAATCTTTTTTAATAAAACCAATCATTACTCTTCCCCCTTAATCATTAAGATCATTAGATCATCTAAGGTTATCTTATCAATTACAGCATTTTTATATTTGGATTTAAAGGCTTTTTTATCTTCGACCAAGATTTCATATTCATATTTGGTTTTACGATACTTAATAAAATCTTTGTCATCAATAGCTTTAAATTCTTTCTCACTACATTTTACGATACCATATTTATTAAGTAATTCATCTGCTGTCTTTGATAGAGCAATTTCACCATCTTTGATGAAAGTTATATAATCAGCAACATGCTCTAGATCAGTGGTATTATGACTTGATAGAAGTATTGAACACTCCTCATCTTCGATAAAGCCTTGGAATATTTCAATGACTTCAGCACGCGCTACCGGATCAAGCCCTGAAGTTGGTTCATCCATTATTAGAAGTTTCGGATGATGTGATAAGGCCGTGGCAATCTCTAGTTTTTTACGCATTCCTTTAGAGAAGGTTTTAACTTGTTCATTAGGTAGTAAAGAAAATTCTTTTAAATAATCGAAATACATTTTAGAATCCCAATTTTTAAAAATACCAGCCATAGCATTATTGATATCATTTGGCGTAATAATCTCGGGAAAGAACATATCATCTAAGACAACACCAATATCTTCTTTGATCTTGCTTTCATCCTTTCGATTATCCATACCAAATATTTTAATCTCGCCACTATAGGTTTTGATGATATCTAAAATAGCTTTTATCGTCGTCGTTTTACCAGCACCATTTTCACCGATAAATCCCATAATCATACCTTTAGGTAATTTAAATGATACATTTTTTAATTCGAAGTTTTCGTATTTTTTACATAGATCTTTTACTTCTAAAATATTTTCCATTTTATTTTTCCTCCTCATATAAGATATTTAACATCTCATTAAGTGTTTTCTTTTTGATATCATTCATCTTTGCTATTGCAACTGCTTTATCCATCAATTCTTCAATCTTATTTAATTGTTCCTCTAATGCTAATTCCTTATTGATTTTAGCGACATAGAATCCCTTAGAGGGAACATTTCTGATATACCCTTCATTAACTAATTCTTCATAAGCATTTTTAGTAGTAATAACACTACAGCGAAGATCTTTTGCTAAAGTTCTAATCGAAGGTAAGGGTTCATTTTCCTTTAATTCATTAGATACGATTTTTACTTTGATCTGTTCTTTTATTTGTTCATATATCGGAACACCATTAGAATTACTTATAATAATTTCCATAGTTCACCTCTTTGTATATATATGTTATATACAGTATATACACAGTTGTCAACAAAAAAACTACCATTAGGTAGTCTTGTTAACAAATCTTATTGGTGAAAATATAGTTTAACATCTTGTTCAATTTCTAGTGATAGTTTTTCAATAGTACCATCGATATGAACTTTATCCATGTCCTTTAAGACACTCTTAGGAAAGAGATATTTCATGTCCTTTTCATAATAACTTCCATCACGAGGGATTTCATAATTATTAACAATAAAATTATCATCATCTTTTACTAACTCAAATTTATAAGGCATCGATGAAGAAGTATCCCTAATTATTTTATCATTCTCTTGATAGTAACTTTCTTCTAATACCCAAGCATAGATATAATATTTGTTAGAAGATTCTTGAACTATTAAATAATCACGCATCGCAACAAAGGATTTTTCATTATCATAATGATGATTTTTTTCATCTTCACTTATAAGATAATCTTTAATGGCTTTTTCAACATTAACACTTTCTAGATTTATTGGTGGTATGTAAGAATAACCCCAAGTACTAAATAATACTGGTTCATTATTTCTCATCCTTGTTATATCAATCGTAAACAAAACTAATAGCGTTATTAATATTATGAGAATTAAGATACCAATAAATACACATATTGCTTTAATTCTTTTTACTTTGCGATTCGAATAATCAATCGTATTTACAATATTTTCTTCAAACTTTTCTTCATATTCTTTTTTACTTACTTTTTCGCCGCTTAATAAATCATTGGCGGTAATCTTTAAGATGTTACATAACTCCAACATTATCGATGGATCTGGTAATCCTTTTCC
>CANQQK010000016.1 GCA_947626015.1 uncultured Bacilli bacterium
CAAGAGGAATTAGCAGAGTTAGAGAAAGAATTTGAAGAATTTCGTTAAAAGAAGGTGAAGTAATGGACTTCAAAGAAGTAGATGAAAAAGAACTTATAAGTAATTATGAACAAGCTTTAGAAGATGAAGATTTTAAACGTTTAGTAGGTAAATTAAAATTAAAAGGTGATAAGGTCATCAACTATACTTCTAAATTACAAAAGACCGTTTCGGAATTAAGAAATTGTAAACATTGTCGTAATCTAAATAATTGTAAGAATACCGTTTTCGGTTGTGTATATTATCCTTCTAATGATGATAATCGTCTTCGTTTTGATTATGTCGCTTGTAAATATAAAAAGGAAGAGGATGAAAAGGAAAAGTTAGCACCAATCTTCTATAAGGAACCATTAGCTATCAAAACCGCTTCGATGAGTGATATCGATCTTACGGATAAGAATCGAATCGATGTTATTCGTTATGTCAATAAATTTTATAAAAATTATCAAAATGATAAAAATATAAAGGGATTATATTTACATGGATCATTTGGTAGTGGTAAGACCTATATCTTAGCAGCATTATTAAATGAATTAGCTAAGAATGGTGCTAAATGTATTATCATGTATTATCCAGAAATGATTTTATATTTAAAAAATAATCTTTTTGCTGATGAATTTCAAACGATTATGGATAATTTAAAAACCTGTGATGTTTTATTATTTGATGATATTGGTGCTGAAGTAGTTACAGAATGGAATCGTGATGAAATATTAGGTACGATTCTTCAATATCGGATGGATGCATCCTTACCAACTTTCTTTACATCTAATTTAAATATGGAGGAGTTAGAAGGTAATCTTGCTAATACCAGAAGAGGTGTTGATATCGTTAAAGCTAAGAGGATAATCGAGAGGATAAAACAGCTTACTGTCGACCTTGAAATGATAAGTGAAAATAGACGAAAATAGTACATATTACTTGAAATGTTAATGAATTTAAATTATAATTTATATATATGATAGGAAACGTGGTTTACATGAAAAGAGCGAAATATATATTATTGCTTGTTTTATCTTTGATTTCTTTTACTATGGTAACCAACGCTGCTGACTTAGGACCTAAAGCGACAAGTAGTACCGATTATGCAACCTGTTATTCTTTCGCTGATAAGTATCGTAAAACGATTACTCTTAATGAAGGTTATTATTATTACAAATATTGTTATCGTGCTACATGTTCGAATAAATCATATCATTTAGCTAATATGGTGCAATTATATGGTTATAGTTGTCAAAATGGTAATACGCATCCATATTTAGTGGTTACAAGTGATGGATGTCATGCTTATACGGGTGGATGTAGTACTAATTTTACAACTTATTGTACACGTGTTTTCTATATCGATTGTCGAAGAACGACCAATGGAAGTCAGTTTAACTATACGACGAAGTCAACGACGACAAAGACAACTCTAAGGCCAACGACAAGAACGACCACGAAAAAGCCAACGACAACTTCTTCTAAACGTACGACGACTGGTAAAACCACAACCAAGAAACCAACAACGACGACCAAGAAACCAACGAGTTCGACGAAGAAGACAACCAAGACAACGACAACAACTCGTGGTGGCATCATTATAACGCCAACGACAACTTCTTCTTCAACATCAACAACTTCGATTACTTTACCAACATCGGAAAAGAAGAAATCAACAGATATTAAAGCAGTATATGTTAATGATCGTAAGATCAGTAATTTAAGTAATAGTAAGGATGAAACATCGATCAAGATTCCTGAAGGAACCAATGAAGTCGATATTCGTGTTGAATTAGAGTATGCTGAATCAACCTATACGGTTACTGGTAATACCAATATTCCTGATGATATTCCTGATGAAGGAGTTGATATCATCGTTGATATCAAGGGATATGATGGTAATACCCGTAAGATTACGATCAATGTAAATCGTCAAACCAATGAAAGTGATGATTGTAAATTAGCAAGTATCTATGTTGAAAAATACTTTGTTGATTTTTCGAAGAATACCACGGATTATACGATTGAATTACCAAAAGAGGTAAAGACTTTAAATCCGGATATCGTTACTTCTGATGAAAATGCTACCTTCAAGATTGAAGGAGATGAGAATCTAAAGAATAATAGTAAGATTCGTATCGAGGTAATCGCCCAAAACGGTGATAAATGTTACTATAATATTACGATTAAGAAACCATCTAATACTTGGAAGTATATCTTAGTTATTATCATGTTAGTAGTTATCTTAGTGGTAGCAGGTATTCTTCTTATGAAATATCTAAAGAAGAGTAAGGGTACTTATAAATATGAATAGATCTAGTTTTACTAGATCTTTTTTGATGTAAATACTGTTGATAACTAGAGATAGAAAGAGTATAATTCTATTTAGAATAGGGTGATGATATGAGAGATTCCATCAATGGTGTATGGGTACTTGGTATTGTTATGGTATTTATGGCAATCTTTATTGCTTATGTTGCTATTAGTATCAATTATAGTACCGCTTATACTTTGAAATCGAAGATCGTTACGATTATTGAAGAATATGAAGGTATGAACAATACAACGATTAGTAAGATCGATGCGGTAATAAGAGATAATGCTTATTATAATAAGTTTACTTGTAGACCCGCAGAAGGAATAGCTGATACCAGAGTCTTTGGTATTACCGATATGAATGCTACGCTTAATCCCACAACTCCCCAAAGCTATTGTGTAACGAGGGATTATCGTAATGCAACGGATGGTACAGAAACCCAATACTATTATACCGTAACCTTGGCTTTTGCATTTGATCTACCAATCCTTGGTAATATCTTAAACTTCCGTGTAAGTGGTGAAACTAACGGCCTTTTATATCCGAATGATACCTTATTCGATTAATATGTAAAATTCCAATGTAAAAAAATTCATAAATATGTTGAGTACTACCAATAATAATAGTATAATGAAAATATAATAAAGGAGAGATGTTTAAATGAAGGATGCGACTGGTGAATTAAGTATGACAGCAGTAGCAGTAGTTGCTATTGCAGCAATTTCAGTTGTCTTTTCTACATTAATATGGCCAACTATAAAAGCAAATATTCAAAGGAGTACTTATTGTACACAAGCATGGGGCTGTAAGAACTGTACTGATGGTGTTTGCGAATGTAGATACTATAATGATAAGAACGAAGAAGAAACTGTAAAATGCCCAGAAAATCAAACTGGTGAATAATAGTATTTAAAGAAAGGGTAATATAAAGTGAGAGAATCGATTGGAACGACATGGATTATGATGATCGTTGTAGCTTTTATTACTCTATTCTCTGGATATTTAGCTTTCTCCGTTAATTACTCTAAGGCTTTTAGGTTAAAAGATGGAATTGTTCAAAGACTAGAAAAACATAGCGGTCCGAATGCTGAGTCAATCAGCGATATCGAAGCTTTAATTGATGAAATTGGATATAATTCATTAGGTAGATGTGTCGGAGCACCCGTAGGTGATGCTTCCGAAAACGTTATTGGTGTTCGTGAAGGATATGTTGATACTAATCCTTATACCGATGATGAATATAGTTATTGTATATCTAAGGTAACATCTTATAATCCAAGTGGTCAATTAACAGCTGCGTATTATAAGGTAGCTGTGTTTTTTTCTATATCAATTCCCCTTATGAGACTGGATTCGATTTTCTTTATCAATGGAGAAACGATAAATATTAATTATCCTAAGGATGATTATATGATTAGTTATTGATAGGAGATATAGACATGAACGTTGTTACAGCTAATAAAAATAAAAGTATTATCGATCGTTTGGATATCGATATCATCAAACGTATTGATGGACAATATGAACTAAGAGAATTACTTAGTAAATTTGTTAATCTATACTTTAATAAGATGATTATCGATATTACTTCGATTGAAAATTATCAAGATATTGAAATCATCAAACAATTAGGAAAAGCTATTGATCCAAGTAGAGTAATAATTCTATTAAATGATGAACCAGAACTTAATAGTCCATTATATATGTCAACCTTGGTTGCTAATGGTTTTTATAATTTTACAAGAAATATTGAAGGTATTAAATATCTATATAATAATCCCAATAACTTAGATAGTGTTAAACACTTGCTTTTAAATAAAAGTGATGTGGATGCTATTATTGAACGTCAACAAGAAGAAGCAGCAGAAAGAGAAATAGCTATGCAAAAAGCTGGCAAGAGATTGGTTGTTGGCATCTCTAACTTGACCGATCATGCTGGTTCTACCAGTCTTGCTAATATGATGGTAAGACAATTAAATGCTCAAGGTAATAAAGCTATTGGTATTGAGATGTTTAGACAAGATATGCTTTTCTATCATGATCAAAATTTGATGTCTTGTATGAATAAGTTCGATTTGGAAACAGCATTAAGAAAGCATGAAGATGCTAATGCGGTTATCATCGATCTAAATGAATTTGGTGAAGCTTCCGAATTCTGTGATGATATTCTATATCTTGTTGAACCATCCAATGTTAAACTTACGAAATTATTAAAGAAGAATCGTAATGCTTTCTTGGAAAAGGATGGGGAAAAGATTGTCTTAAATCAAAGCTTTGTTAATGATCAAGAGATTGCTGATTTCGAATATGAAACGAAGTGTAAGGTTTACGATAATCTACCACCATTAAATGATCGTGATATGAATTTGGAAGAGGTTAATCATCTTCTACAAAGATTAGGTTTTACTTTAAAAAGTGAATAGTGTAAAAATAGTGTCATTTTATTGACATTATAATATAATATGAATTATAATTAAGTCATAGGAAAGAGGTATTTATATGTTAGGTGCAGGCTTTAATTTGCAAACATTTTGTGATGAAATGCAAGGCTTATTAGCTCTAGTTGGATGGGTTTTAATGATTTTAAAATTAGGTATTCCACTAGTTATTATCGCATTAGGTATTAAAGATTTTGGTACAGCAGTTATAGCTTCTAAGGAAGACGAAACTAAGACAGCTGCTAAGAGACTTCTTTGGAGATTCGTTGCAGGTGTTGCAATATTCTTTATACCTAATATAGTAGTATTTGTATTCAATACTATTAGTGAATATCAAAGTCAATCAGGAAGCTTTGAACAATGTAAAACAGCTATACTTAGTCCTTGGGAAGTTGACTAATTAGGTAAAAGCTATGTAAAAAATGTCGATGTAGGTCGACTTTTTTTTTATTATCAACTATAATAACCATATAATGACATTTTATTAATATCTATTGTTTTATACTTTTTTTGGTGATCTTATGAGGGTTAAAGTTATCGATGAATCTCATGAAAAGGATTTAGAGGAAGCGGTTAATAACTTTATATCTAATGTCGAAGTAATAGATATTAAGTTTCAGGTTTCCATAGCAGTATTTGCTGAGGAACAGATCTATTGTTTTTCAGCACTTATTATGTATAAGGGTTAGTGAAGGTATGAAAAAAAATAGTTTTATTGAAGGAACAGTTATAGCGACATTGATAATCGTCTTTGTAAAGATCTTAGGAATGCTTTATGTTATCCCTTTCTATAAGATTGTTGGTAGTGATGGGGGAGCTTTGTATAGCTATGCTTATAATATCTATTTGATATTCTTAAGTATTTCATCAGCAGGTATTCCCAATGCCATTGCCAAGATTATCAGTGAATATCATACTTTGGGGTATGAAGATGCTAAGAATCGAGCTTATAGTATTGCTAAAAGATTGATTAGCTTTATCTCCATTGTGGCTTTTTTGTTCCTTTTTATTATGGCCGAAGAGATTGGTAGGTTTATCATTGGGGATTTAAAGGGTGGTAATACCTATCAAGATATTGCTTTTGTTATTAGGTGTGTATCGCCATCGGTGTTGGTTATTCCTTATCTTAGTGTTACCAAAGGATATTTACAAGGACATAACTATGTATCTCCTTCATCCCTAAGTCAGTTGATCGAACAAATTGTGAGAATCTTAACCATCCTTTTAGGTTCTTATCTTGTTTTAAAGGTATTTAATGGAACCTTATCTTTAGCGATTGGTATCGCCGTTGGGGGTGCTTTCGTTGGTGGTTTAGCGGCTTTGATTTACTTAAAGGTCGTAATGCATAAGAATAAGAAACTTTTGCAAAGTGAAGAAAAGAAAAAGGATAAGATTACGAATAAGGAGATTGCTAAGAAGATTATCATCTATTCGATACCTTTTATCTTTATCAATGTCGTTACGGATGTTTATAACTTTGTGGATCAAATCTTGGTTTTAAGAACCTTAGAACATTTAAACTTTGTTACGAAAGATATTGAGTTCATTGCGAGTGCTATTAGTACTTGGTCACCAAAGATCTGTATGATTATCAATGCGATGGCGATGGGAATGACGGTATCCTTAATACCAAGTATTGTTAGTGCTTTTACGAAAAAGGATAAGGTGGAAGTAACGGATAAGATTAATCGTTCGATATCGATGGTCTTCTTTATATCACTACCTTTAGCATTAGGATTAAGTATTCTATCTAAAAGTGTCTGGGCGATCTTCTATGAATATAACGCTTATGGACCATTCATCTTAGGATTAGGGGTCTTCAGTGCTCTATGTGCTAATGTTAATATGATCGTCTGTACGATATGTCAAAGTCTTAGTAAATATAAACATGTTTATATTCAAACATTATTAGGTTTTCTTTTAAATGCTTTATTAGATATTCCGTTGATGCTTTTATTTGATAAATTACATCTACCAGCATATCTTGGAAGTATTGCGGCCTCAATGATTGGTTTTATGTCATCAGCTATATATGGTATGTATATGCTTCATAAGGAAGATCATATTAAATTTAGAGAAATGTTTAGAATCGTCTTTAAATCATTAATACCAGGACTTGTTATGGTCTTAGTATTACTTGTTATAAATCATTTTATAACGTTTAATATTATAAGTTTTAAAGGGGCTTTACTAAAAATTATTATCGATGCTATAATAGGTGGCGTTATCTATATTGGTCTTTCCTATAAGATGCATCTTTTACAAGATGTCTTAGGTATCGATATGATCAATCGAATATTAAAAAAACTTACCTTTGGTAAGTTTGCATTAAAGAATTAAACCATGTACATTGAATTAGCAAAGTTATAATCATTACTTGTTATATTCGTTGAACTATTGGTATTAAGACCTTCTAATTTAGATACACGGTAATCTAATCTTTGAAATTCTCTTTCTAATTTAGATAGACGAGAATCTAATTCACTAGTATTATCCATTGGTATTTGATTCATATTCATATTGGGATTATTAGGAAACATATTGGTGTTCATAGCACTATATCCATATTGCGAAAAGAAACTATTTCGATCTTTTTTCACAATTATCACTCCTTACCATATTATATGAATTACTAACTATTTTGTTAAAGGAGGAATAGGGGATGCGTTTAAGAAATGTTAAGAATGCTAAAGATATTGTTTTTAATAGTTCCTATGTCATTTTAGAACCGGAAAAGTATCGTAATTCCTATCATGAATTATTTAAAAATGATCATCCCATAGCTATTGAACTAGGTATGGGTAAAGGGGATTTTATCATTGAAATGGCTAAAAGAAACCCTAATATTAATTTTATCGGTATTGAAAAATATGAATCAGTAATGGTTAGAGCTATTCAAAAATTAGATGGTCTAAAGATACCTAATCTCTATCTAATTAGAATGGATGGTATTAATATCGATGAGGTCTTTGACCATGAGATCGATACACTCTATCTAAACTTTTCGGATCCTTGGCCAAAGAAACGTCATGAAAAGAGAAGACTTACTAGTAGTATCTTTTTAGATAAATATGATCATATCTTTGAGAGTAACCCACATATCGTGCAAAAGACCGATAATATTAATCTCTTTGCATATTCCTTGAGTTCTTTATCAAGACATGGTTATATCTTGGAAAGAGTATCTTTGGATTTAGAACATGAAGATATAACCAATGTGGAAACGGAATATGAAAAGAAGTTTAAAGAGATGGGAATTAAGATTAACTACGTGGATGCTGTAAAGTATCTAAAAAAGTAGTTAATTTTTTTTTAGACATGATATAATTTAAATAATAGGAGTAATGTTTAAAATAATGTTTAAAAAGTTTTATTAATTTGTTATAATATTAGTGAAAAAGTAGGTGTAAAATGAAAAAGATTATCCTAGCTTTGATTATTGTTTTAACAATGAGTGGTTGTGTTAATATCAATAATACGACGATTGATGAACTAATTGAAGTAACTATGAATTCTAAATATAACCTATTTAATCACCAAAACAAGGGGTTTAAATATTACCTTCCTAGAGAATTATTTATCGTTAGTGATGATGAATATAATGAAGTTATTAAGAGTAAACATTATGATTATTATCTATATGTTGATTTAGTAAGATATTTCAATGAAATGAAGGAAGATTTTAAAGAGGATAGTTCTCTTTATTATAGTAAGGTTTTCGAATATGATAATCATAAAGGTATTATTAATATCAAACAAGACGATGAAGAATATCTAATTAAGGCAAATTATAATTATGCGACGATTCAAGTAAAGGTAAAGAAAGAGGATATCAATAGTGCTGTTAGTAATATAATGGTAATCTTGTCATCTATCCAATATAACAAAGATGTTGTTAAAAATTTACTTGAAGAGGAAAGAATTAATTCTGTGGATGAACAAGTTAAGGTCTTTGATGATGAATTAACTGAAGATGACATCTTGGACTTCGAAGAGGAATACGAAGAAGAAGAGTATAATCCTGATATGATTAATTAATAGCAGAAAGGATATGAATTATGGGAGTATTAGATAAAGTAAAAAAGATATTATTTGATTATGAAGATGTCGAGGTCCCAATCAGCAGTGATGAGTTACCGGAAAGACAAAATAAAAAGGTTGAAGAATCACCAAAGAGTAGTAATACCCATTTTATCGATCATGGGGTATCAGAAGAGGATACCATTAAAGAAATAAAGGTTCCGGAAGAGGATGAGAATGAAACCCGTATTAAGTTTCCCATCGATGATTTTGAAGATATTGAACCAATGCCATCAAGAAGTGTGATGCATGAAACTGTTGAAGAAGTCAAAGAGGAAAGACGTGTGGTTGTACCACAAGTAGAGGAAAGACCAAGGGAATATCATCGTGAACCTAGCATGCAAGTAAGTGATTTAAAAAGGAATATTGAAAGTCCTACAAGAGAAGTTCATGAAAGAGTTGAAGCTAAGGATTATAAAAAAATCTTAGAGAGTGAGAATGCTAATGGTAAGAAACCATTTAAACCATCTCCCGTTATTTCCCCAGTCTTTGGTATTCTAGATAAGAACTATAAACCGGAAGAAGTAACGGAAAAAAGAGAGATGATTAGCAAGGTCAATACGGGAGTTAAACCACGTATGTTTGGTCCAGTAAGCTATAATGATAAGCCATTACCTACACCGCATACTCATGCTAAGACGACACTTAAGGAAGACTTAAGTGAACTCAATGCTACCGTTAATGATATCATCAGTGATACCATTAGACATGATGATGTTAAAGAGGAAGAATTGGATATGCCAGCTTATGCTAGCAATGAAGTAAGTCAAGATGATGATATCCTAGTTACCGAAAACTATGATGAGATCACATCGGGTATAGAAAATGAATATCTTGGAAATAATAATAATGGTGTTGAAGATGCCTTCGAACCAACCAGTGAATTTGACCGTATTACTGAACAAGATAATAATGCTTCTAAAGAAGTAGAAGAGGATAGCGATACCAAAGAGATTCCAAGTTATAATGTAACCGAAGAAAAAACGGAAACCGATGATAATGAAAATCTAGAAGATACGATTGAAACCGATCTATTTCATTTGATCGATTCAATGTATCAATCTAAAGAAGAAGATAGCGAGGAAGAGGAATAATGGAAGCATTAGTAGCAGCACTACCAACAATTATCGATATTCTATTGGTTGTTTTATTGGTAGTAGGTATTATTTTAGTAATCAAATGCATAGGTATTATAGACAAAGCTAGTGAATTAATTGATGATATTGAAGATAAGGTAAGTAGTTTAAATACCTTATTCAATGCAATTGATGTTATTAATTCTAAGGTTGCTTATGTTGGTGACTGGTTAGGAAATATCTTAGAAAAAGTCATATCAAGATTATTTGATCGTAAAAAGGATGAATATGATGAAGAAGATGAATTAAAAGAGATTATAAGAAAGGAAAGAAGGAAATAAGATGAGTAAAGAAAACAAAAGTGGATTTGGAAAGATGCTTGCTGGTTTAGGTATTGGTGTTGGACTTGGTTTATTATTTGCTCCTAAGAGTGGTAAGGAAACTAGAGAAGACATCAAAAGAGAAGCTAACAAGGTAGCAAAGAAGGTTAAGGATATCGATCTTAATGAGGTTAAGGAAGACCTTGTCGATGAATACGAGAAACTAAAAGCTGAACTTGCTGATATGGATGCTGAGAAAGCTAAGAAGATGGCTTCTAAGAAGGTTAAGGAATTAACCGATCGTGCTAATGAATTAATCGAAATGGCTAAAGAGAAGAGTGCTCCGGTTATCGAAAAGAACGCTCGTGATCTTAAGAAAAAATTAGCAGAATTACTTGCTGATTGGTCTGATAAGTTAAAGGATTAAGATTAATCCTTTTTTTCTTTGTTCTTGAATAATTCTTATATATAATATATAATTATTATTAGAGTAGATGGAGGGGATAATTCATGAATTGTGGTAAATGTAATACACCTTTAATACCTGGCAATCCTGTATGTCCTAATTGTGGGGCAGTGAATGATTTATCTTCTGTTGCTAATAGTGAAACCGAGGAATTGGTTGATCTAGAAGAGGAAAGTGAAGTTAAGCAAGTCGATGCCAATATTGCTCCTCCAACTTTAGAGGTTAATAGCGAAGATTTAACCCAAAACGTTAAGGACTTAGGTTCTTCGGATACGAGTTCGACCTATGATCCTGAGTATGAAAACCAATTAGAAGCGGAAAAAAAGGAAGAGATTCACGAGGATTTGGATGGCGATGGAAATCCTGAATATTCGAGCAATGATTCGGTTAATATTGCTATTCCTAGTGTATCGAAACCCGTTGAAGTCGAAGCTTTACCTGAAGGCGAGGCACCATCGATCGATGCTAATGCTCCAACTTTAGGAGCACCGGAAAAGAAAGACGTTAAAACCTTCAAGATTGGTGGTAAGACCATCAAGCTTAAAATGGGTAAGAAACGTAATGTTCCCCAAGTCATTCTTATTGGGGGTATCGTCATCTTCTTTATCATCGGTGTTATGGTCGGAAGTACGGTATTTAAACAAAATGTCTGTATCAGTGGCCGACCTAATCTTACCAATACGGATGATGTTCATTTCGTAGCGGATGGTAAAAATAATACGACTAAAGCTGGAAGTTTTACCTATAAGATTCCGGAAGATTATATCTTTGATAAAACCGATAATGGGGTTTTAATCTATGATAAGGGTGGAACATGGCGCATCTTTATTAAAGATGCTGATGGTAGTTATGATAATATGGCCAGTGCTAAGGTTAGCATTGAAGAAAGTATCAAGACCGAAGGTATCAATGTTGTAAGTATTAAGGAATCCAAGATCAATGATACCAATCATTTACTAATCGAAGCATCTAAGAATTTGATCAATCGTTTGATAGCTTTTATCGATGCTGGTAATGATCATGTATTCTATATCGAAATCGTTAATCTTGATAATAACTTCAATTATGAACTATTAAATATCGCTGATGATATTGCTAAGAATGCGGTCTTTGATCAAAAGACCAACTATATTGAGAATATGCCCGTTAATGATATAACGGATATCAGTGTTACTGCTGCCGAAGCCCATAAGTCCTTAAATACTAAGGATAAGACGGTTGACAACGAATAATTAATCAAGTATAATGACCTTAGTTGGTGATGATAAGGATTTACGACCCGGGGAGCCAAATCGTGTAATCGCGTTAAGATAGAAAGTGTATGAGCAATCATAAATTAGGATGGTACCACGTGTAATGCGTTCCTAAGGATGATTGCTTTTTTTATTACTTGGGGGATGAAGTTATGGAATATAAAAGAGTTATCTTTGATCTGAATGGAACATTATTTCCATCAGTAAACTATGAAGGACGCATTAAAACGATTATGGATGCTTATGGGATGAAGTATGATGAAAAGTCCATTAAAGGCATGCTTAAAGCTATGGGGACCTATGAAGATGTCTTTTCCTCTTATACCATCAAGGATTATTCCGAATACCTAAGTTATCTTAGTGGTTTAAATTTAGATGAAGACTTTATCTTATATTTTCTCTCAAGGAAAGATATCCTAGCACCTAATACCTTAATCACTGGTGTTAGGGAAACCCTAGAGTATCTTAAGGAACGATATGATCTCATCGTCTTAACCAATTTTTTTGCAAAAGCCCAATATGAACAAATGGCCTACTTAGATATCGCTAAGTATTTCTCATCTGTTTTAGGAGGAGACACGTTAAAACCTCATCCTGATGCTTTTATTAAGGCATCTAAGCCATATAAAGTAGAGGAATGTGTTATGATTGGTGATGATTATGAAAAGGATATTATGGGTGCTAAAAGCGCTTCCATGCCTTATATTCACTATAACCCCAATGGTAAAGAAAATAATGATCAAGAGATCAATGATATACGTCGTTTAAAATATATATTATAAGGAGTGTAATTATGAAATGTTATGATGATTTAGTATTTCGTGGCCTTATTAAGGACATGACCAATAATGAAGATTTTATTGAAAAACTTAATGCTGGGGGAATGACTTTTTATATTGGTACTGACCCAACTGCTGATAGTTTACATCTAGGACATCTATCAAGCTTTCTAATTTGTGAAAGACTTGCCCGTTTCGGTCATCACCCAATCGTTTTAGTTGGGGGAGCAACCGGTCTTATTGGGGATCCTCGTCCAACCAAGGAAAGAGAGCAAAGTTCCGTTGATTTTATTACCGGTAATGTTGAAGGTATTAAAAAGCAATTAGCGAAGTACTTCCCACATTGTGAGATGGTTAATAACTATGACTGGACCAAGGATGTTAGCTATATCGATTTCTTAAGAGATTATGGTAAATTCTTTAATATCAATTATATGATCAATAAAGATATCATCAAAAGAAGATTGGATGAAGGTATCTCATATACGGAATTTTCTTATATGTTGATGCAAGCTTATGACTTCTTATGGCTATATGAAAATAAAAATTGCGTCATGCAAGTAGCAGGTCAAGATCAATGGGGTAATATCACCTCAGGAGTAGAGCTTATCAGAAAGAAGACGGGTAAGGATGCTTATGCCTTTACGATGCCTTTGGTTACGACCAAGAGTGGCGTTAAATTTGGTAAGAGTGAAGGTAATGCTCTATGGTTAGATAAGGATAAGACCAGTCCATATGATATGTATCAATACTTGATCAATTCCGAAGATGAAATGGTTATTGATTATCTTAAACGTTTTACTTTCCTAAGTCATGAAGAGATCTTGGATTTAGAGAAGAAACATAAGGAAGCTCCAGAAAGAAGAGATGCACATAAAGCTTTAGCATATGAAGTCGTTAAGTTCTTACATGGTGAAGAGGAAGCTAAAAAAGCTAAGGAGACCGCTGAAGCTGTCTTTAGTGGTAAGGCATCTGTTGATATGCCAACAATCGAACTTCCAGGATTTGAAGGTAATATCGTTGATTTGCTCGTAGCAAGTGAGTTAGCTCCTTCTAAAAGTGAAGCTCGTCGTCTCGTAGTTCAAGGTGGTGTTACTATCGATTCTGAAAAACAAATGGATCCTAATTACATCATCGATAAGGATGAATTTATCCTAGGTAAGGGTAAGAAAAAGATTATTAAGATTAAAATTAAGTAATAAAAAAAGTACATAAGTTATCTTATTTCACTTATGTACTTTTTTAATGCTCTAGCATCAGGACCAAAGATGATCTTAAGTTGATTATCAATCTCAACAATACCTTTAGCACCTAATTTTTGAATACCTTCTTTATCAACGATGGATACATCTTTTAAAGTAACCTTAAATCGTGATAGATTTACTTCTGTATCCAATATATTATCTTTACCACCTAAATATTGAACCAATTTATTAATCTCTAAATTAAAGTTCTTATGATGTAATTTAACGATAATCAAGGATATAATAATCAATACCACTGCAATTATCGCATACTGAATTAAATATAAATCCATTTAATATCACCAAATCCATAATACTATAAATCACTAAAAAAAGCAAATTGATTGATAATTAATATAAATAATATTATAATAAATTTAGAGAGGATGTTTTATACATGAAGAACTTTATAATGCGTTTATTATCCTTCTTTTTAGATCTAATGTTACTTACTATTTTAGTAAATGCTATTGCTAATACATCTTTCTTTGATGGTTATAATAGTGATATCTATCTAATGAGAGAAGATGCTTTAAGAGTTAATAAGGAATATGAAAAACTTAATGAAGAGATCGATGATATCTTAAAAGATGCTTTGATTAGTGAAGCCGAATTCAATTATATTCAAACGAACTTTATGGATTTTAGGATGATGTTTGAAGGTATTAAAGCTGATGGAGCCGTTACCAAGAAATATATCGATAGTTTCCATGAAGACTTAGATAAGAATTATCAAGATATATATAATGAAGAATTATACGCTATTGCTAAGAAGAGTAGATACCAAAATGTTATTGCAATCGTTCTTTATATATTATATTTTGGTATTTTACAATATATCTTAAAGGGACAAACAATCTTTAAAAGAATCTTTAGAATTAAGGTTGTTGATAATAAAGATAGCAAAAGAAAGGTACCTCTATGGAAATTTATTATTAGAGCTATCTTAGTATGTGATGTCATATTTACGACAATTGATCTTATAGGTTTATCTAATCTTACTTTAGATCGTTATCTATCATTTAATACGGTTTTAGGTAATGTCCGTTATTTCTATGAAGTAGCATTCATTCTTGTCTTATTCTTAAGAGATGATCAAAGAAGTATTCATGATCTTTTATTAAATACCCGTGTTATTCGTTTTAATAAGGAAGGTAAGATTATCAAAGATGTAATCTTTAAAAATAATGGTGAAACGAAAGAACGTGAAGTAGTAAAGGCGATTAAGGTCGATGATTAAAGCGTTTTTACTTAAATTGATAAGATTATATCAAAGAACGCCTTTACGTTCTCATGCGTCTTGTAAATATATTCCTTCATGTTCGGAATATGCTTATGAAGCTATCGAATATTATGGAGCATTTAGGGGATCCCTAAAAGCTATATGGCGAATTCTTCGTTGTAATCCTTTTTCTAAAGGGGGAATTGATCCCGTAAAAAAACAAACATAATAATGTTTGTTTTTAAATGTTCTTTTTATTTAATTCCATGATTACGGGTAAGATCATTGGTCGTCTTCCCGTTTTTTCATTGATAAAGAGATTTAACTCTAAGATGATTTGATTTTTTAAATCGACGATATTATAACGACCTTGTAAACAACGATTAACGATTTCACTAACCTTATTTTCAATCTCGTGAATAAGATCAGCATTTTCATTGACCAATACGAAACCTCTTGTTGTAATATTAGGTTTGATAAGTAGGGTATGTGTTTCGGCATCGATATTTAAGATCGTTACTAAGACCCCATCCTTACTCATAAGTTTACGGTCTTTGATAACTACTGAACCGATATCACCGATACGTGATCCATCGACATAAACATCGCCCGCATGAATGTGTTTACCACGATAGACGCTATCCTTATCCATGATAAGGGAATCGCCATTCTTACAGATAAAGATATTTTCTTCCGGAATATCACATTGCTTAGCTAAGTCCCCATGCTTTTTAAGCATACGATATTCACCATGGATGGGCATTAAATATTCAGGTTTAATAAGTCTTAACATCCATTTTAGCTCTTCAGCTTTAGCATGACCAGAAGTATGAATATCGGATAGCTCCGAATTGGTATAAACCTTAACACCCTTTAGATATAATTTATTGATTATACGATTGATACTTGCGGAATTTCCCGGTATCGGATTTGATGAAAAGACGATGATATCATCAGGCATCAATTGAACTTGTTTATGCGTTCCATTGGCGATACGTGATAATGCTGCTAAAGGTTCTCCCTGAGATCCCGTACATAAAATACATATTTCTGATTTTTTTAAATCCTTGGCAGCATTGGTATCGATAAATATCGAAGAATCTTTTATAAGACCATTTTTAATAGCAATCTCTTTAGCGCTTTCCATACTTCTACCGAAGGTAATAATTTTACGATTATTTTCCCGACAGGTTTCTACAATATGTTTAATACGATAGATATTAGAAGCAAATGTTGCTAAAATGATCCGATTCGTTTGCGCTTTAGCAAAGACATCGCCTAAGGCTTCATCAACGATGGCTTCACTAGCCGAAAAACCAGGTGATAGGGCATTAGTACTTTCACTAAGCAATAAACGAACTCCCTTTTGACCAAGATAAGCCATCTTATGAATGTCCGCCATTGGTCCGATAGGTGTTAAATCAAATTTAAAATCTCCAGTATGAACGATGGTTCCATTTGGAGTATGAACAACAACCGCATAAGAATCAGGAATCGAGTGAGTTGTACGAATGAATTCGACACTTAAATTTTTAAATTTAATAACGGTTTCTTCATTATATACCACAAGATTTTCATAATTCATATTACGATCTACTAATTTCTTTTTAATCAAATCTGATGCAATTTGCGATGCATAGATGATAGGGATAGAAACATTTTGTAAAAGAAATGTTATACCCCCAATATGGTCTTCATGACCATGAGTAATAATTAAAGCTTTAATCTTATCTTCATTTTGTTTTAAATAGGTTACATCTTGAATTACATAATCAATACCTAATAATTCATCTTCGGGGAACATGACACCTGCATCGATAATAACGATTTCTTTTTTATATTCGATGACATACATATTCTTTCCGACTTCGCCTAGGCCACCCAAAGCAAATACCGATGTAACTCCCGTATTTTTATCCATATTTCCTCCTTAAATAATAAGTATTTATAAAGCTCTCAGGTACTTATTACTATACTACAATTGCTTTTATTTGTCTACTATATACAGTCCTTTTGACATCGTAATTAATGCCTTTATTGGCATTATATGTCGAAGTTATTTTAACGTTATTGCTTAATTGTTATAACTTATTTGGGTGATAAATAATGTTAAGGATCAATATGGAATATAAGAAGAGAATCTTATTCTGTCGCTTAAGAGGTAATCTAAATAATAATACCTCAAAAAAATTACTAGAATATTTAAAACCCATAATTATTAATAATAGGATTAAGTATATGGTTTTAAATATCAAAGACTTAATCGCTATCGATGAAGAGGGAAGAAAGTCCTTATTATGTGTTAAAGAATATCTATCTTTGAATCGTGGTAAATTATTAGTTTTAAATAATGATAATAGTGATATTAATACAAAATTAGTGGCCATAGATCTTTTATGTGTCAATGAATGATTTAATCACAGAATATGCTAATCTAATAAGAGGTATTGCTAAGAAGTTTTATAATGTTGATAAGGAGGATCTATATCAAGCCGGTTGTTTGGGACTAATTAAAGCTTATAATAACTATCAAGATAAAGAGATACCTTTTCATAGTTATGCTTATAAATATATCTTTGGTGAGATGTATGAGTTAACGATGAAAAGTCAAAATATTAAACTTAATAAATATTATTTAAAACTATATAAACTTATTAATAAAACATCTAATAGTCTTTCTTTAAAATATGGTCGGTCGGTTAGTTTAGAGGATATTAGTTCATATTTAGATATAGATATCAAAGAATTGGAATATGCTTTATTTCTAATGAATGATATGTTGCGTTTGGATGATGAATATGAAGGTATTCAAATTGGTAATGAAGGTATTAATGATGATTTAATTTTATTAAATGAGTCCTTAGATTCATTAGATTCTTTATCATCTGCAGTTATAAAATATCGATACTTATTTGATCTTACTCAAGAAGAAGTTGGTAAGAAATTAGGAATATCACAAGTAAAGGTATCAAGAATTGAATCATCAAGTAAGAAAAAGATTCTCGAATATATTTCCTAAAAAATCTCCATAATATAAATGGAGGTTTTTTTGTGAACTATAATGATATTGTAAAAAGATTAACTCCTAAGGAGAAGAGATTAGAAAATGGTATTAAAGCTTTTATAGCTGGAGGTATTATTGGGGC
>CANQQK010000017.1 GCA_947626015.1 uncultured Bacilli bacterium
GTTATCTTAGTAGAAAAATTAAAAAAATTGAAAACTAAGAATAATGATGAAATGGCTTTTATAACTGGTAGTGATGAAACGATATCGAATGATTTTGTAATCTTTCCAACATATATTCATCTCTTAGATAATATTAAGGTTGGGGATTTAATAAAGGTTAGTGGTAAGGTTGAAAAACGTTATGATAAATACCAAATAATTATTAGTAAGGTTGAAAAAGTATAGAAGAAGATTGAAGGTAATCTTCTTTTTTGTTAAAATAGATAATACTTGTACTGGAGGACATCATGAGAAGATATTATGAACTTTATCAAAAACATTTGGGAAGGATTCCTTCCTTTATGAATAAATATTTAAAATTGGATATCTTAGAAAGACTTAAGGATATATCACTTTTATGTGGTATGGATTATAGTAGTAAGAAAGCTTATGATTTTGATTTTTATATATCAAGATATGATCATTCTTGTAATGTAGCTTTGATCAATTGGTATCTTACTCATGATAAGGCATCGACTTTAGCGGCTTTATTCCATGATGTGGCAAGTCCAGTATTCTCTCATGTAATCGATTATATGAATGGGGATTTTTTAGAACAAGAGAGTACGGAAGAGAAGACTGAAGAGATTTTAAGAGGATCAAAAGAGTTAGCATTGATGCTGGAAATCGATGGACTTAAAATCGAAGATATCTTAGATTTTAAGAGATATCCAATCGTCGATAGTAAAAGACCAAGGATGTGTGCTGATCGTTTGGATAATACGATTGCTGTTGGGATGAGTTGGGTTAAAAGCATTGATTTAGATATGGCCTTAGAGATTATGGATAAGGTTAAAGTATTTAAAAATGAAGATGGTGTTGATGAGATTGGTTTTACGGATATTCATGTGGCCGAAGTTATTCGCGATACAGGAGATGCTATCGATGCTTTAACGCACTCCAACAATGATACCTATATGATGCTTTTAGTAGCTAAAATTGTTAAAAGATGTATCGTTTTAAACCTTGTAAATTATGATGATTTATTTAAGATGGGAGAACATGATATTATGTCCATCATCGAAAGAAATAAAGAGGCTGATACCGCCTTAAATGCCTTATGGGAAGAATTTAAAAATATCGAAGAATTTCCTATAATTAAACAACCCGAGATTAAGAAAAGAGATATCGATCCCTTGATCTTAACGAAACGTCTAAGCAGTTGTAAATAATTAGTTTATCTTTAATAATAAAGTAATGTTTGTTATAATATTAATGTACTTGGTGGCGATAATATGAAAGATAAAAGAATAACAATGTTATATGGAATTTTGATTTGTGCTATTCTAGCTTTAGGAATTGGCGTTTTTTCTTTAGCTATGAATAACGATGGTAAGGATAATAAAGAGGAAAAACCATCAACACAAAAGATCAGTACTAAAACAAGAAGACCGACGACTTCTAGGGAAAGTGAGATAACGACTTCTAAAGAGGTAACTATACCACCAACGACTGCATCAACTTCTATAACAACGAGTAGTATAAGTACTTCGACAGTCAAAACAACGGCGAAAACAACTTCAAAAATAACCACCAAAAAGACGACGAAGAAGACGACTAAATCGACTAAAAAGACGACTAAGAAAAAGACGACACTACCAACACATACGGTTATTCCACCAAATGCTGAAAGAGAAACAACCGAATCATCAACGGTTTATCCATTAGCGCAAGATAGTATTGCTTGGGATATCTTTGACCGCATCAACCGTGCTCGTGAAAAGAATGGTTTGGAACCTGTTAAGGTAGCAGTTGATTTAAGAAGACTTGCCGAAGAAGCAGCTGATTACTTATATGATTTTACCGATACGGAGGTTAAGAATTACATCTATGGTCTTAATAATTATCGAAGAGTTACGAACCATATCTTAACCTATGATCAAGCTGTATTATCTTTATATAATGGTACCGTTCAAAATACCGATATCATTACCGATAAATCCCTTCGTTATGTGGGAATAGGGGTTATCTTTAGACAAGTAGGTTTGGGTGATTTACCAACTTACTATTATGTCATTATCTATGAATAACAGGAGGTTAATTTATGTTTGAATATATGGGAGATAGACTCTCTAATGCAATAAAAAATATTAAAGGCATGGGAAGAATTACCGAAGATAATATCGGCGATGCTATGAGGGAAATTCGTACAGCATTGCTTGAAGCCGATGTTAACTATGAAGTAGTTAAAGAGTTTGTCCGTAATGTTAAAGAAAAGGCTTTAGGTTTAGAGGTTGGTAAAAATCTTAAACCCGAAGAGCTATTTATTAAGTTGGTAAAGGATGAATTAGTAAGTTTATTAGGTGGTGATTATGTACCATTAGAAGTCAGTAAATATCCGACCATCATCATGATGTGTGGACTTCAAGGTAGTGGTAAAACCACAACCTCTGGTAAGATTGCTAATTTGGTAAGAAAGAAAAATAAGAAAAATCCTTTGTTGGTAGCATGTGATGTATATCGTCCAGCAGCTATCGACCAATTAAAGGAGATTGGAGCTTCCCTAAATATTCCAGTATTCGAAGAGGGAAAGAAAAGACCACTAGATATCGTTAATGATGCTCTTAGCTATGCTAAGGAAAATAAGAACGACTTCATCATCATCGATACCGCAGGTCGTTTACATATCGATGAAGAATTGATGAATGAACTTGTGGAAATCGAAGAGAGTGTTCATCCTCATGAAGTATTGCTAGTAATCGATGCAATGATGGGACAAGATGCCATCAATGTTATCAATGGTTTCAATGATAAATTAAAATTAACGGGAGCAATCTTAACCAAACTCGATGGTAATACCAAGGGTGGTGTTGCTTTATCCGTTCGTCATCTTACGAATGTCCCAATCAAGTTTATTGGTGATTCTGAAAAGCTTGATGGTTTAAGTGAATTCTATCCTGAAAGAATGGCTGAACGTATCTTGGATATGGGCGATATTCTTTCCATTGCCGAAAAAGTTGAAGGTATCATTACCGAAGATGATGCCCATGACTTAGCTCGTAAGATGAAGAAGGGAGACTATGATCTTGAAGATTTTCTTAATAATCTTAAACAAATAAAAAAATTAGGGCCTCTAGAGAACCTAATTAAAATGATGCCGGGAGCAAGACAAGCCGGTATCGCTAATATCAGTGTTGATCCTAAAGATATGGCTCACGTGGAAGCCATCATCTTATCGATGACTCCATATGAAAGAAGACATCCTGAAGTCTTAAAGAATTCCCGTAAGGTTCGTATCAGCAAGGGATGTGGCCGAAGTGTCGAAGAGATCAATCGTCTTTTAAAGCAATTTGAACAAATGAAGATGATGATGAAACAAATATCTAATGGCAATATGAAAATGCCATTTTAAAAGAGGATCTAGTCCTCTTTTTTCAATGGTTTATTTTGTCTTTCAAATTTTAAAACATCATGATGTGTAAGCATTGAATAAATCTTAGCAGCTCTTAATTCATACTCCCTACTTAGATAATATTGTTTATTTTGGAATAGGGGAATACTTAGATTACTTTTTAAACTACGTATATATTTAGAACCTTTATCATTAAAACCTAAGATTCTTAAATATTCATTATGTTTTAAAATTTCTTTATCTTCCTTAGTAACTCCTAATAAGATATGGATTAACATGCGCATGATGCGATTATAGGTATATCTTTTACTCTTTACTAGGTTAACTAATTCATCTAAATCTTTGGCATCATCGATAACTCTTTTTAAACGATTATCGATTCCTTCATCAACGCTTAAATATTTACTGATATCATCGGTATTGATACGATATTTGATTATATTTAATAATAATTCTTCATCGATAGTTTCGATATTACCTTCAGGTATATATGGAGTTATATCGATACCTTCTTTTAATTTATGACGGATATTGCTTGCAGATATAATATCTTCATTAGAAGCTGTATCATGATAAGAATTGGTTCTTTTAATAGTGATTGGTTCAATTGGATAATTATTTTGTATGATTGCTTTAATATATGATAAACCTAAAAGATCATTGGGGTCCCTAATCGAAGTATCATTAGCTTTATTCAATGCTGTGGGATAATTATATCCCATATCTAGATATTTCTTAACATCATCTTCGAAGCTTTTATCTAATTGTTTTAAAGCGGCATCTTTAAGGGTTTTAACATCATCGGATTCACTACCAAAGACGATTTTGTTAACCTTTAAAGCATTCAATAATTCCAAGGATGCAGAAGCAAAGATATCAGCAGAATTACTACCAAAGATAAAAGGTAATTCGATTACTAGATCGATACCATACTTTAATGCTAAACGGGTTTTCTCTTCCTTACTCTCTAAGGATATATGACCTCTTTCAAGAAAGTATCCGTTTAAGATAAGAATGATTAAAGAATCAGGATATCTTTTCTTAATCATCTCGATTTGATAGAGATGACCATTATGAAATGGATTATATTCTGCTATTAAACCAATTACTTCCATAGATAAATTCCTTTCTGGAATTATCTTAACATAAGATGAAATAATTAACAAATATGTGTTATAATTATCATAGGTGATCATATGGAAATCGAAGAGAAACCTCTTAATATCTATTTTATTCATTCTTTAAAAAGTAATTTTAATAAGAATCTTTATTTACCGGTTTTAAGAAGTAATTTACTTTCTAAACATCATTTGATCTTTTCGCAAACCGAAGAGAATAAAAGTAAATATTATAAAGATCTAATAGCTAGTGCTGATCTAATCGTTATAGAACTTAGTGATACCGATATGACTTTAAATATGGAAATAAAAGAAGCAGCGATGTCAAGAAAACCGCTACTTGTACTGGCCCATAAGGTTAGGGGATATGATGATAAATATCAAGCTATTGTAAAAAATATTATTGGTTATGGTAGTGAAGAAGAATTAAGACATTATGTAGAAACGTTTGTTAATAATTATAAGGATCGTATCAGTCAAGGTAAATTGGATCCAACTGTTGTCTTAGGGGTATTAAAACAAAGTAATTAATACTTTTCTTTAATATCGATAATATCTTTTATCGGTATTAATTCATTATCGATCGTAATAAGATCGTTATTGGTATTACCAATAACATAGGTATTAATCGTTTTATCTTTAGTCGTAATAAGACAATTTAATTTATAAACATAATTCTTAGAAGTAAATAGTCTTCTAATATCATTACGAATATCATGATATTTACTTATTGGTTCTTTATTTTCTTCGATGTTACCATAGAAGAAATCTTGCTGATTAGTAGATATTTTGATATTTTTATTTTGGTATATACTTGGTAAACTCATATCTTCACCCAATATATAATATGTATATTTAGGTTATTTATGTGCAAGATATTAATATGAAGACGATTAATAAATTGATGATGATAATCTTAATCTTTATGATCTTTAGTATTAATAATTTAGGTAAATATACCGATGATTTCTTAAAACAGATTATCTTCTTTGGCATTGGTTTTCTTTTATTATTTATTATTCGTCATATATCTTTAAATAAAATATATAAATTGATAATGCCATTATATATAGTGCTCAATATCTTGCTTTTATATCTTTTATTATTTGGTAGTAGTATCAACGGTAGTAAAGCCTGGATTGATCTTAAATTTATTACTTTTCAACCAAGTGAATTTATGAAGATTATCTTGCTTTTGTTATTAGCAAGGATGGCCCTTTATGAAAAACATTTTATCAAGAAAGGTTTTATTATTACTTTAATTCCCGGTATTTTAACCTTTTTAGAACCCGATACTGGTAATGTTTTATTTTATATTATCATCTATCTATCATTGGTATTTTATCAATCCAAGGATTTAAAAAATATTATCTATATGATGATTTTAATAATTATTTTAGGACTCACATTCTTAGGAATCTATTTTTATAATCAGGGTTTATTTATTAAGATATTTGGTAGTAGTTTCTTTTATCGGATGGATCGGATTACGGAATTATTTACTTCATCTTATCAATTGGAGATGGGACTTATCAATATGGGTAAAGGGGGATTATGGGGTTCATCATTGGTGAGCAATATCCCCGAGGGTACCACGGATTTTGCTTTCTCCTTATTGGTATCCTTAACGGGTATTGGTGGGGCTTTAGTGTATTTACTATGCCACGTTTGTTTAATGTTACTTCTTATTAAACATATCACCAAGACGAATAATCGCCTTGGTGAATATATAACCTTCGCCTTTTTAGCAATGTATTTTATGCAATCGAGTATTCATCTTTTGATGAATGTCGGTTTATTCCCAATTACGGGGATTACGCTACCATTTATCTCCTATGGTGGATCTTCATTGCTCAGCTATTTTTTGATACTCGGAATCATTAATAATTATTATATGGATAGTAATTAGGGTAGTATGGTGATGGTTGATAAGGTTGGTATGGATTAACATATACTGGACGTGGACGAGCAAGACCAGTGATGGCCGCACCACCTAAACCACCAAGCAAAAATGGAACGATAAAGCCACCAAATCTTTCATCATATATTTGGGGTGCACGATAGTAATTTGGATACATAAAAAAACTCCCTTCTAGAGTATTCTATGAAGGAAGTTTTAGTTTGTGAAAAAGCGATAAAGATTGATACTTGGTTTATTTAAGAAACGTAGGGGAAGAGTTGAGGTTCCTACACCTCCAGATATATAAAGATCAGCATTATCGATCTTATAGTGTTCATCGTAATATTTTTTAGAACCGATTGGGGTATAGATGGCTCCAACGAAAGGAAGCCTTACTTGTCCTAGATGAGAATGTCCTGATAAGACAAGATCAAAACGATAGTTTTTAAACTCATCAACTTGATCAGGTTCATGTGCTAAAACAATGGTATAAACATCTTCTTTCAAATCGTTTAAATAGGAAAAAGCATTATCATAATCAGGTTTACCTAAAGTATAATCATCTAGACCTACGAATACGATTGGCGTCTTACTATTGCTATAGACGAATTCATATTTGTTATCTAGGATGATCCAATCAAGACCTTCTAAAATCTTATCGAAGTAATCACTTTCATAATCATGGTTACCTCTTACGGCCATGATTTCCACACTAGCTTCTAACTTTTTTAAATGGTCTTGAATCTTCGTAATATCTTTATCACTTAAGGTAACACCGCGTTCAACTAAATCACCTGTAAAAACGATAATATCCGGTTTAGTGCGATTGGCTTTGCTAATGAGATTATCTAATTCATCTAAGAAGATGGTACTTCCATAATGAAGATCGGTTATCTGTAAGATTTTAAAACCATCATAATCATTACTAAGATTGGTCGTATGAATCGGATACTCTTTGACGATAAGACCAGATGTGGAAATAAAACGGGCCCATAGAAGAAGGATGATACCGATTAAAAATAATATTAAAATAAGTTTTTTTACACTAAATCTTTTAGGTTGTTCTTCTTCAACCTCGGGTTGGTTCTTTTTATTTTTATCTTCCATATTACACCTCTTAGAATAATATTATCATAACATTTATTAAATTATTGATGATATGTACGATTATTGACAATAATACATTATTCGTTTTGTAAAAAGGATATGTAAAAGATACTCCTAATACGAAATATGCTATTAGATATAGATATGCTAAGGGATTACTTTCAGGAAAGATATGTATTAAAGTAAAGAGAATGGTAATTGCTAATGCATTATATAAGGGTTTCTTTTTATTATCTTTGAAAGGTAATTTAAAGATTAATTCCTCTGCTATGGGAGCAATGATGATGGTATGAAGACACATTAAGAAGATGGATTCCTTTAGTTCACTTTCAGCAAGTAATTGGTTTCCGGCTTCAATACCACATATCTTAAAGAATAAGGCATTGAGTAGATATACGATGATGATTAGAATTAAAGGTACTAAGATTAGTTCCTTTTTATTTTTCTTAAAATCCTTTGTCAAGTTTTTAAAATCATTTTTTAAATCTTTTTGATATAACTTGATCAATAATACAATCATTAAGGTATAAGAAATTAAATAAGCAATAGCAACATTAGAAGTTATAATTTGCGCTAAAGCAAGAAAGATGGCATTGATAATAAATAGTAAAATAGCGATACCAATACTACGAATGATACTTCTTTTTTTCATATGTAAATCACCATCTATATTTTACCATAATATATCTTTATTTTATTTGAAAATGAATTATATTGTGCTATAATTGTCATAGTAGAGGGTTTGGATTTAGAGGTTTTTGTGTGCAAGCTTAAAAGAGGGTGAAATAATGGCTAAAATGAAGAGTAAAAATAAGAAGTCAATATTTGCAAGATTAATTGGTAATAAAAATACGGTTACTATTGGCGGTTTATTAGCATGCATTCTTACTTTAGTTATTGGTTATAATTATCGTGTTGGTATGGCAATTGATCCCATCTCTGTTCCATATGCTAAGGTCGAAATACCAGCAAGAACGCTTATTAAAAATGAGATGGTTGGTAAGATTAAGATTGCTAGTACTTATGTTGATGCTTCAACCAATTTAATTACACAAGAGAGTGAAGTTGTTAATAAGTATGCATCATATAAAACCAATATTCCTAAGGGTAGTTTATTCTATAAAGAGGTTATTAAGGAAGCTGATGAAATGCCCGATTCAGCTTTTGCTAATATCGAAGATGGTAATACTATTTTCAGTCTATCAGTTGATGATAAGGTAACGTTCTCTAACTCTATTAGAGCTGGTGAATATATCGATTTGTATCTATCAACCCCAAATGATATCGATACTAATAAGATTATCTATGCTTGTTTGATTAGATCGATTAGAGTTTTAGCTGTTAAGGATAGTCATGGTAATAATATCTTAAGAAATTCCTTGGCTTATGGTAAACCAGCTAAGTTACTATTTGCTGTTGAAGATGATATGTATAAATTATTAATGCGTGCTGAGTTATTAGGTAAGATTACTTTAACACCAGTTATAAGAAATACTAATTATACTAATTCAGCAAATGAAACTTCTGTAAGTAGTAGTCAATTGATCGATTATATCAATTCACAAGTTATGGAAATGGTTGATTAGGAGGTAAATATGGATATAGATAACATTAAGGTTAATTTAGCACGTGTTTTAAAGAATCAAAATACTTTAACCTTCGTATTGGTTATTGTCTTAATCGTTGCTATTTATTTCGTCTATTCTGGGCTTGTTAATCAAGCCGTACAACCAGTATCTTTACCATATTCAACAGCTTTATTAAAAGAGAAAACAGAGATTACCAATGATGTTATAAGTATGGTTAAGGTAAGTGGTTCTTTCTTAGCTGTATCAGATGATGGTATTATTCAAAATAAAGGACAATTGATGGAAAAGTATGTCAATATTGGTTATCAAATACCACCTAATAGTTTCTTCTATAAGGATGCTGTTACAACGCTAGAGAATACTAATAAAACGGGATTTGAGGATATGCCAGATGATTATACGGCATTCAGTTTGGATGTTGATTTTGATAAGACTTATGGATGTTCTATCATGCCAGGTAATTATATTGATATCTTCTTGAAGACAAGAATCGATGACAAACTTGTATATGATTTATTTATTAAGAGTATTCGTGTTGAACAAGTCGTTGATAAGGATGGTAATAATGTATTTACCTATACCGATGATGATGATCAACCACAACCTAAATATTTAAGATTTACCGTACCAACGGAATATAAAGAGTTACTAGAGATGGCCATTATGATTCCGGAAGTAGAGTTATATCCAGTACCAAGAAATGCTGGATATTCTGAAAATCCAGAAAATACGACATTAGCTAGTGAATCTTTAAGAGAATATATTATTTCGAAAACTAAACCAATTGTTGATTAAAAAATATAAAAAAGGGGAGAAAGTATGCTAAATTCAATATTCGACCAAATGGATTTCGGTCCTTTACAAGAATTCCTTGAAGAGGATGATATTACCGATATTTCCTATAGTAATGGTGGACAAGTTTGGTTAAAAACTTTATCCAAAGGTATATATCAAGTAAATAGACCGGATATTAATGATGCTTTTATGGATAAACTTGCATTCCAATGTTCCAATGTTATGGGTAAGACTTTTAATGCTGCTCAACCATTTTTGGATGCTGAATCTGCTGAGTTACGTATGAATTTCGTACATGATTCAATAGCAACGAATGGAATAGCATGCCTTATCCGTAAGACACCAGCTAAGATTCGTCTTAATAAAGATAAATTGATTGATGAACAATATATTACGGAACAATTACATGACTTCTTACTTAAATGTATTGAAGGACATTGCAATATTATCGTTGCCGGTGAAACTGGTTCAGGTAAAACGGAGCTTGTTAAATACCTCGCTTCAAAGACCAAAGAGGATGAGAAATTAATAACCATTGAGGATACCCTAGAACTTCACTTGGATAAGATTTTCCCAACTCGTGATATCGTCGCTATGAAGACCAATAATATTGCATCATATACCGAAGCCTTGGTAGCCTGCATGAGACAAAACCCAATATGGATATTACTTGCCGAGGTTCGTTCTGCTGAAGCTGTTTTGGCAGTACGTAATTCTATTTCATCAGGTCACCATATCTTATCGACTATCCATGCCGATAGAGCTTCATCTATTCCTTTACGTATGTATTCCTTACTTGAATCAAGTCAAGATACGGAACAATTCTTAGGAACAATCCATCGTTATGTTCAAATAGGTATTTATGTTAAAGGTTATTTTTCTAAAAGACTTAATAGATTTCAACGTGAGATCATCGAAGTATGTGAATTTTACGTTGATGATGATAATGTACCTAGAAGTAATATGCTTTATCAAAAGAGTTTGGATGGACGTGTTACCTTACATAATCCAACCCAACATCTTTTAGATTATATCTCAATTGGTAATGTCTTCTTACCAGAAGATACGTTTGGTTTGGGACCATCTAATGAAGGTTATGATGATACTTCGAAGGTCGAAATGCCAGCCGAAGAACCGAAGAAACCAAGCAATATGGAAGATCCATTTGCGATGAATGATGGACCAGCTAGTGCAGAAACACCAGCTACGCAAAATGCTACGACGACGGTAGCTGCTACTAGCACGCAAGCCGTAACACCAACCGCACCAGCACCACAAACCGCTAGTGCACCAACGCCACAAGTTGTTAATACGGTACAACAAGCCCAACCAGTGCAACCAACTGTGGTAACGCCAGTCCAACCGACAGCGCAAACGGTCGTTACCCCAACGGCGCAAGTGGCGCCAACTACTCAAGTAGTTACAAATCCGCAAGTGGTGGCAACCCCAGTAGCTAATCCAGCTACGACAGGAGCTGCTGCTTAAAAAATAAATGAAAGGAAGATGCTAGATGGAACTAGTTATAATGTTAGTTATCGCTATCTTTGTAATGAGTTATCGTCAACAAAATGGTGAAAGCGTTTATAAGTTTATTGCTGAAACCGTTAAGAACGTTTATAACCGTTATGCTCCATATAGTTATGCCGTCGTTAGAGAAAAATGTAAGGCCTTAGGTCAAGATTATACGGTTAAAGACTATGTTGCCCAAGTTATTCTTATCGGTGGTGGAGCTGCGGTTGTCGGTTATCTATATTTCTATAGTATCATGTATGCGATTCTCTATAGTGTCATAGCTATTATGTTCATTCCTTATCTAGCATATCTTCGTTGTAATCGTATATATAGTGAGTTTATCTTTGAAGAGATTCAAGTATATACTTCCAACGTTATTAATGAATTTAATACAACGCAAGCCTTCGTTAAAGCTTTGGAAGGTGTTAGAGATTCGGGTATCTTAGAAGATCCCGTCTTAAGCGATGTTAAGACGGTTATCGATATGTCTTATTCTAATGGTACTATCGATGAAGCTATCGAATGGTTTAATAAGAAATACCCATATTATATGGTTAAGAATATGCATCAACTTTTCTTACAAATAACTAAAGAGGGTGCTAAAGATACTGGTGAATCTTTGGAAAACATGATGATGGATATCGACCTTTTGGTTGAAGGTGTATATCGTGATAAGATGGATCGTGAAGCATCACATAAGAAGTTCTTAGGATTCGGTATTGCTCTTTATTTCTTAGCTATTTTAACGCAAGCTCTGTTAGGTGAAGATAACTATAAAAAGATGTTGAGTCAGGTTATCGTTCAGGTATTACTTAATATGGTTGCTATTGTTAATTCGTACTTCATCATCAGTGGTGAAAAATTCTATAATGAAGATACGGGGGTAGAATAGGATGTATATTGAAATATTAGTATTAGCAGTTATTATTATCTTTGTAATGCAATATATTGGTGGTTTCAATATCAATAAATTCGTTGAAGATAATGCTACTTACTTTAAAAGACTTCAAGAAGATGATTTTGAGTTCTATGCTAAAGCTCGTTATGGCGATGCTATCGATATGGAAAAACTGTTCAATAGTCGTTTGAAACAAGCTTTGTTATTAGGACTTGCTGTAGGATTTATGATGATAAGTTCCTTTAGTTCAGCAACGCTTTTGATTATCGTTGCCGTTATGATTGGGGCTTTTAAACTTCCTTATATGCAATTAAAACAGTATTATAAGAGTCACTTACATTTGATCGATACCCAACTTCCATATTATTTGAAGAACTTGGAAATTTTGATTCAACACTATACGGTACCCGTTGCTTTAGGTAAATCCGTAGGTGATGCTCCGGAGATCTTCCAAGAAGGATTAAGGGATATGATTGAAAAAATCAATGCCGGAGACTCAAGTATCAATCCTTATATGGAATTTGCTAAAGAATATCCCGTTCGTGATAGTATGCGTATGATGCGTTTATTATATCGTTTAGGTTTAGGTAAACAAGAGCGTAAGCAAGAGCAATTGTTAACATTCTCTAAGACGGTTTCATCTTTGCAACAAAAAGCTCGTGAAGCAAGATATAAATCACGTCTTGATAAGATGGAGAGTAAAACCATGCGTATGCTTGTATGTACAGGTGTTGGCGTTATGATGTTACTTGTAATGTCTATCCTACAAACATTTAGTGGTTAAAGATAACTTCGGTTATCTTTTTTTGTTTATTGCAATTTAATAGTAGATAAACTATAATTATGAAAGGTGATGGCGATGTTAAAAATCGATAATTTAACGGTTAGTGTCCAAGATAAAGTGATTCTTAAAGATTTCTCTTTAGAGATCGATGATGGTAATATTGTGGCCTTAATGGGACCTAATGGAATTGGTAAAAGTACCATCTGTAAGGTTTTGATGGGAGACTCAAACTACCATGTCGATAAGGGAAGTATCACCTATAATGGGGAAGACTTACTTAAGATGGATGTAGTTACCCGTAGTCGTAAGGGCATCTATTTGGTAAGTCAAAATCCGGTAGAGATTCCCGGAGTAAGCAATGCGGATATGTTACGTAGTGCTTTGGAATGTCGTACGGGAGAGCATGTTAATTTCTTTGAATTTAATAAGGAGATTACGGCTTTATGTAAGAAACTTAATATTCCGCCAAGCTTTATTCATCGTGGCATCAATGAAGACATGTCCGGTGGCGAAAAGAAGAAAAATGAACTATTACAATTATATATTTTAAAACCCAAATTTATTATCTTAGATGAACTCGATAGTGGACTTGATGTCGATAGTTTAAAGGATTTAGCATTGAGTTTAAAGGAATATCTTAGTGATGATATCTCCCTTTTAATCATTACCCATCATAATTCCATCTTAGAGTATCTAGTACCGGATAAGGTATGTATCTTAAGCGATGGTAAGATCATCAAAAGTGGGGATTATCGCCTAGCTTTAGAGATTGAAAAGAATGGTTTTAGGTCAATTTCAGTAAGTGAAGAGGTTATCCATGAATAAAATAATAATGGATGGGGAAAAGACAATATTAAATAATTATGAAAGTGAAATAATGGTTAGTAATGATTGTCGATTATATATCTTAAATCATCCGGAATCATTAACCTTAAATATTGTTTTAAATGATAATTCCTCTTTAGAAATATATGATTTTAATCTTTATAATAAAGATGTTAAGATTGAGGTTATCCAAAATAATAATTCACAATTTAATTACTTACATACCTTTAAAATAGATGGTGAGTATCATTTTCAATATAAAGCATTGATGCAAGGCAATAATAATATTAATAATATTAGTATTAGGGGTGTTTCTTTAGGTAGTGCTTCCTTAGATATCGATGGTGATGTTTCTAAAGATACTATAGGTAATGAACTCAACGAAGATATAAAAATATTAACAACTAAGGGAAAAGCTTTTATTGCACCTATGATGCATATTAATACCTTAGATGTACTAGCTAATCATAATACAGCGATATCCAATATTCGTGAAGAAGAGTTATTTTATCTAATGAGTAAAGGAATCGATCGAGTAATGGCAACGAATCTTATCGAAGATGGATATCTATATGGATTATTTAAAAATACTGAATTTTATGAACTTATTAAATAGGAGGTGAAGGGGTGAATAGAGAAGATTTTCCAATGTTAGATCAAGATATAATATATTTTGATAATGGAGCAACGACATTTAAACCAAAGTGTGTTATCGAGGCGATGAATGAATATTATACGAAGTATAGCGCTAATGCTCATCGAGGAGATTATGATATCAGTTATAAAGTGGATGTTGCTTATGAAAATGCGCGTAAGAATGTAGCAAGATTTATCAATGCGGATGTGGAAGAGATCGTCTTTACTAGTGGTGCAACGGATTCCTTAAATCGTATTGTTAATGGTTTCTTTGCTAATCTCTTAGAAGCTGGAGATGAAGTTTTAATAACTTTATCCGAACATGCTAGTAATGTTTTACCATGGTTTAATCTGGCTAAGAAAAATGGTATTTTAGTAAACTATATCGAATTAGATACTAATCTACATGTAACGATTAATAATGTATTAAAAGCGATAAGTCCAAGGACAAAGGTGATATCTTTAGCAGGTATTACCAATGTTGTGGGGGATGAAAGACCGATTAAAGAGATTTGTAAACTTGCTCATGAAAGAGGAATCTTTGTCGTTGTTGATGGTGCTCAAAGTGTACCACATACAAAAACGGATGTTAAGGATTTGGATTGTGACTTTCTTGCTTTTTCAGCTCATAAGATGATGGGACCTACGGGAGTAGGAGTTCTTTATGGTAAGAAGGAACTACTTCTAAATATGGAGGTTATAAGTCTAGGTGGAGGAATGAATGAATCCTTTGATAATATCGATGAAGTTTATTTAAAAGAAGTACCACAACGCTTTGAAGCGGGAACCCAAAATATTGCGGGTGTTATTGGCCTTTCTAAAGCCATCGATTATATCGAAAGTGTTGGTATCGATAACATCAATCTCCATGAAACCAAATTAAAGAAATATTTTATCGAGAAAATTAAGGATGTTAAACATGTTCATGTCATTAATTCCGAATGTGATAGTGGAATCATTGCTTTTACCGTAGATGATGTCTTTGCTCAAGATGTTGCATATTATTTGAATAAATATCATATCTGTGTTCGTGCTGGAAATCATTGTGCTAAGATCTTAAAGAACGCTATTGGGGTTAAGAATACAGTACGTGTAAGTTTATATATATATAATACGGAAAGTGAAATCGACCGTTTAGTCAGTTTACTTGCCGATAAAGAAAAGATTATAAGAGAGATGATATAATGGATAGCGATTTAAAAAGAGAGATTATTTTAGATAATTATTCCCATCCTTTTCATAAAGATACGGAAGGTACTGATGGATATATTAAGGTTAATTCCAATAATGAATCATGTATCGATAATATCGATCTTTATCTGAAGATTGAAGATAATATCATCAAAGATATTCGTTTTGATGGCGAAGCCTGTGCGATATCTACTTCATCGACTTCCATTATGATCAAAAACCTAATTGGTAAGAGTATCGAAGAAGCATTGAATTACATTGCTAACTTTGAAGCTATGCTTGATGAAAGAGAGTATGAAGATACGGATTTCAATGAAGCTATCGTCTTTGATGAAACCTATAAACAAGGTAATCGTAAGACCTGCGTTACCTTGCCTTATGTCGGAATTAAAAAAGCTATCAAGGAATATTTAGAAGAACATAAGGCAATTGACAAAGACTCTTAATTGATTATATAATTAGTACATAAAGCGAAGATATGGGACTAGTAATATAGGGTTACTTTTTAGAGAGTTCGTGGTTGGTGAAAACGAATAAGAGGAATATATGAACCTACCCATTAGTGTTGTTAATAACAACCGGTTAAGGCCGTTATCGAAATGAGTTAATAAAGAGATGGTACCGTGCATTTGCACTTCTTTACTGTCTCTTTTTTATTGAAAGGAAGGGATTAAAATGCGTTTAAAAAATAGTTATTTTTATACGATTAGAGAAGATGTTAAGGATGAAGATTCAACTTCAGGTAATTTACTTGTAAGAAGTGGTATGGTTAAAAAGACGAGTGCCGGAATCTATATGTTCTTACCGATGGGATTAAGAGTATTAGATAAGATTAGAGGTATCGTTAAAGAGGAGATGGATAAGGCAGGAGCGCAAGAGTTATTGATGCCATCCATGATACCTAGTGAAGTATATGCTACTTGTGGTCGTCTAGAAGCCTTCGGTAATAGCATGTTTCATCTTCATGATCGTGCTATGCATGAGATGGTTTTAGGTCCAACCCATGAGGAGTTATTTACGATTGCTGCTAAGAGCATGGTTAGAAGTTATAAGGATTTACCATTTACGCTATACCAAATCGCCGATAAGTTTAGAGATGAAGCCCGTCCTCGTTATGGTCTTATCAGGGTTAAGGAATTTATCATGAAGGATGCATATTCTTTTGATGCCGATGAAGAATCCTTAAATACGTCTTATTTAAAGATGTTTAATGCTTATAAAAAAATATTTGGTCGTATGGGAATCGATTATAAGATCGTTAAAGCCGATACCGGAGCAATGGGGGGAAGTTTATCCGAAGAATTCCAAGCCGTAAGCGATATTGGTGAAGATATCTTAGTATTGTGTGATGGCTGTGATTATGCTTCGAATATGGAAGTATCCGATTTTAAAATCGAAGAGGTAAGTGAAGCTAAAAAGCAATTAGAGTTAGTAGAAACCCCTCATGCTTCATCGATCGAAGAGGTATCAAAATACTTAAATCTTGATGTTAAAAAGACTGTTAAAGCGATGCTTATGAATGTTGATTCCGAATTAGTAATCTTCTTCATAAGAGGGGACCGTGAACTAAATGAAAGCAAGGTTTGTAAACTATTTAAGGTTAATGAGATCAACTTTGCCGATGATGAATTGATAGCTAAGTCTAACGCTTGTCCTGGTTTTACCGGACCAATCGATTTAACGGGATGTAAGATTGTTATCGATGAGGAAGTTCTTTCGATGAAAAACTTCTGTGTTGGGGCCAATAAGGAAGGATATCATTATATCAATGCTAATGTTAGTGATTTTAAATATGATTTATCTGCTCCTATCTCCACTGTTGTTGAAGGTGATGTATGTCCTCATTGTGGTGGTAAGTTATACTTTAAAAAAGGAATTGAAATCGGTAATACCTTTAAATTAGGTACTAAATATGCCGAGAAATTGGGGCTTAAATATTTGGATGAAAATAACCAAGAAAATAATGTTACGATGGGATGCTATGGTATTGGTATCGGCCGTATCTTAGCTGCTATCATTGAACAAAATAATGATGAACATGGAATGATTCTTCCTATGAATATTGCGCCATACCAAGTAAGTATCGTTTTAATCAATACGAATGATGAAGAACAAGCAAAATATGCCTATGACTTACATGACCGCCTAGAAGAGTTAGGTATTGAAGTCTTACTCGATGACCGTGAAGAACGTGCCGGAGTTAAGTTTAATGATATGGATCTAATAGGTATACCTCTACGTATTACCATTGGTAAGAAATATAGTGATGGTTATGTCGAACTTAAAGATCGTCGTAGTGGGGAATCAATAGATATTTCTACTAATGATATCGTCGATTATATTACCAATAAAGTGAATGAAGAAATGGTTTAACTCTTTATT
>CANQQK010000018.1 GCA_947626015.1 uncultured Bacilli bacterium
GTATTTTCATACTTCTTAGCAAGAAAGACGACCAAACGAAGATTATGTTCGATTAATTTATTTCGTGCTTCCATATCACCCGCACTACTTCGTCTTGCTAAGTCCATCTCTTCATCCTTATCTAAGGGTGGCGGTAAGATATCATTACTACCAATAAAAAGACATAATTCATCTCTTTTTAAATACAACATAATCTTCTTAATTATTTTTCTTAACATATCAGTTTCTCCCTTAAACATTCATTTAATATAACTTCAATACCACCTTTAAAAATCTCTGGGGATGCTAAACCCAATAAACATTTAACTTCCTGATTATCGATCAAGACCTTATCAACCTTAATACATTTTAAAATATCATGATTATTTAAGACCCGATATGGGACATAGAAATATTCAATACTATTGAATACTAAGGTATTACTTACTAAGATAACTGGTAGTTTAGTTAAAGGATCTTTCAAAGTATTTCCCGTATCCATATAACCTATTTTACTATATGCGATATTTTTATCGATTATGATGACATTATATTGTTTCTTTAGTTCTAAACGATATTTCTTCATACTAATAATATAAAGAGTTATAACGATCATACTTAATATTATTAAAGAGATAATACTTAGAGAAAAATCATCTTTTAACATATATTCACTACCCCCAATAATGATCGTTATAATATAGAAATAAAAGATATTTTCTAGTAATTTATAGGGTCCAAAACAGATAATATTCATGGATATACTAGTAATGATTTTTAAAGCTATTAAAACGTATTTATCAAGACTTATAAAAAGCGATATGATGGTACTTAAACCAAATAATGTTCCATAGATAATTCTTTTTATAGGGGCATTTCTCTTTAAAATAATCGATACGGAAGATAAGATAATAAAATCATAGATTAGATTGAGTAATATTAAGACTTCGATATAAATCTTCATAGCATCACCAAAGGGATTATAAAATAATTAATTTAAAAAATATGTCTTTCCATGAAAAAAGAGATTTTTTTAAATCTCTTATTTTTTAACACCTTTAATACCATTATAATTAGCAAGAATATTGCTTTCAAAATAGGTTGTTTTCTTAGAAGTTTCTTTATATTCTTTGATTGCTAAAGATATAAGATCATCTAATAATTTTTCATAGGTAACACCTTTTTTCGTCCATAGATAATATGATAAGGAACCTGGTATGGTATTAGGTTCATTGACATATACCTTATCATTTTCTTTATCGATTAAGAAGTCGATACGACATACGCCACTTAGATTTAAGGTTTTGAAGGTCTTGATACCTAACTCTTCGATTTGTTCTTCTAATTTATGAGAAATCCTAGCTGGTATTCGACGAGAGGCATTGACCATACCCTTGCTAGGTGATGCCTTTAAGCCCTTCTTCTTACCCCCGATATATTTATCATTATAGGTTAAGATATCATGACCGCTGGTAACCTCTTCGATCACACTGGTCTCTTGTAACTCATGATTACCTTTAACACTGATATTAACTTCCATTAAATTATTAACACACTTTTCCACGATGATCTTAGCATCATATGTAATAGCGTCTTCGATGGCTTTCTTTAAAGATTTACGATCACTTGCTGAAGCGATACCAATACTACTACCTAGACAAGCGGGTTTAACGATCACTGGGTATCCCATCTTTTCGATTCTTTTGATGATTTCATCCTCTTCTAAATAATAATCACTATCATAGAAGTATTCATAAGGAACTACTGGAATACCTTCATGATCAAGAACTTGTTTTAAAACAACCTTATCTTGACCTAGAGCAGCCCCTAAAACCTTACTTCCGATATAAGGAATATCAAGGTTATCTAAAACACCAGCAATAACGCCATCTTCGACATGTTCACCATGAACGATTGGGAAAGCAATATCGATCTTATCTACAACGCGGTTAAAGATTCCCTTCGTACTTAAAAGACAGATCTCATTATCGATTCTTGCTAAAACGACTTCCTTACTACGTTTCTTTAAATACTCGATATCTTGATAGTTTTCTAGATCCTTAAGCCAAGGTCCAGTATACCATACCCCTTCCTTAGAGATATAGATATAAACAACATCATATTTATCACGATCGATATGTTTGGCAGCATCTAAAGCTGATATAATACTAACCTCATGTTCAACACTTCTTCCACCGAAGATAATACCTATTCTTAAATTCATCTTGAATCACTCCTATTCATTAAAGATATCTGGTAAATCATTTTCTAATAAAACATAATTATGTTTACTCTTCGATTTAATCTTATCGATGATTTTGAAAGCTTCCTTAACATCATCGATGACATATAATTTATCTTCCTTATACTTTTTATTCTTTAAACCCTCTTGAATTGGTTCTGTTTGTTTATGACCAACAAGGATGGTATAATCAGCTACTTCACTGATATATTCCCCATATTTTTTATTGAGTTCATATTGTTCTTCACCAAGTTCGATCATTCCGGGAGTTACGACGATTCTTAAACCATCCATCAATTTTAAGACATCCAAAGCCATCTTCGAACCAACAGGATTAGAGTTATAAGCATCATCGATAATTGTCACATCACTACTTTGATTTTTAAGCTCTAAACGATGTTCGATCGTTTTAACCTTTTTAACACCCATCTTAAGTTCGTTCATCGTCATTCCTTTATAATGCGCAAATGCTAAAGCCGCAAGGATATTATAGATATTAGCTTTTCCTAAAAGTTTGGTTTCAAATCTTTCCTTTTGTTTAACATCTTTGAAATAGACATCGAAGCTCATACCATTAGGGGTGATTTCGATATTGGATGCTACTAAATCAGCATCCTTATTATCGATACCAATCCACATTACGGGAACATCATTTTGGATATGATAATTCACTTGCCATTCATCATCACGATTTAAAATAGCAAGACCATCACTCGGAAGATTTTCGACAAGTTCGAATTTACCCTTTTGAATATTTTCTTTACTTCCGAAGGTTTCTAAGTGCGCTTCACCAATCTTGGTAATGATACCATACTTGGGATGAACAAGATCACAAAGTAATTGAATTCTTCCTCTTTTAAAAGCACCCATTTCCGCAATAAAGATCTCATGGAATTTATCCAAATAATTATTGATCGTAATAATAAGTCCATATTGAGTATTAAAGTTTTTTGGTGTCGTTAGCGAATTATATTTAACACTTAAGATATCATTTAAAATATTTTTAGAACTGGTCTTACCATAACTACCAGTAATACCAATAACCTCCAAATGATTGGAAGACTTTAACTTATGCATCGCTTTACTCTTATAGTAATGGAAAACATATTTCTCAGCGGGTTTATTGATAACATTAGCAATAAACATGATAAAGAAATTCAAAGATATAAGTAAACTAAAGATTACTGAAGAAAGATATTCATTACCAAAGATATAACCTAATATTGGTAAGAGATAGATAACGATAATCGTAAAGATTAGTCGCTTAACCCTACTCGTAACCTTTAGTGGGATCTTTACTTGTTCCTTCTTAATTCGTGATCTTTCGATCAAGAAAAGAATAATATATAAGGCATCGATATACATTAGATAACGGTTCTTGATGAAGAGATTGCTAATATTTATTAACAATACTAAGATATCCATCCATCTAAACATATTATTAAATTTCTTAATACCCCATTTTAGATAACGATTATTTTCATTATAAAAATTTTGTTGAAAGATATGGAGATTTTTCTTGGTACGAATATAGATATAACATCCCCCTAAACAAAGATAAAAACCCCATAATAAACCGATTTGTACTAATAAATTCATATTAAACTCCTATACTACAAAAAACTATTTAAAACATTAGCGACCTCGGGTAGATGTTCGAGATAAGCATAATGAGTGGCACCCTCATAGCTGATAACGGCAGCATCTTCGATAAGACATTCAAGCTCATAAGCTCTTTTTATATCGACAGCTTCATCCCTATCACCCCAGATGAGTAAGGTCGGACATTTAATCTTTTTAACATCTTCGGTTAGATTAACATTGATGGCTTTCACTAAAACCCCACGCATGATCTCACTGGCATGACGATAATCTTCGCTTCCCAAGTGCTTCTTCATGAAGTTAGCGAATCCTTCCATCCCCGGTAGTTGCTTTAAACGCTTATAGATGCGATTTTTAAGCGGTAGTTTTTCTACCTCTGGTCGGTAAGGACTAGCAAGGCACACCAGCCTTTCTACCTTATACATCGAAGCATAGACAAGAGCAACTCTTCCCCCGAAGGAATGCCCAATCAAGGAAACCTTCTTAACCTTTAAGTCCTTGATTAGACCATGTACCATCTTGGCATAATCATAGACCGTCCATTCATAATCGGGTTCGGCACTTTCCCCAAATCCCGGAAGATCGATGATCAGTGTACTATAACGATCACTAAAATAATTGCTAAGTGGTTCCATCATCTGAATGTTTTGTCCCCAACCATGAAGAAAAACTAAGGTAACATCACTCGATTTATCACTATATACATAATTTATATCAACATTATTAATGGTTTTTTTCATATAATTTTTCCCTCTATACATTATTATATTTGATATTTATAAAAAATAGTAATAATTAATGTAAAGAAGTGTAAATTTCCTTATAAAAAAAGAAGCCCTTAAGCTTCTTAAATGTCATCTCTTTCTCTAAGGAATGGTGGAATATCATATTCCTCATCGATCACACTCATTGGTTTACGAGTTGCTATTTGCTCTTGTGGATATTCTGGAGCATAATTCGTTGTTACTGGTTCTTCATCTTCAAAACCAGTTGCAATTACGGTAACGATAACTTCATCATCTAAGTCTTCATTGATAACGGCACCAAAGATGATATTGATATCCGTATTAGCACTAGCTCTTACAACCTCAGCTGCATCCTCAGCTTCAAATAAAGTTAAGGAACTACCACCCGTAACATTGATGATGGCATCGGTTGCTCCAACGATAGAAGTTTCAAGCAAAGGACTTGATACAGCTTGTTTAGCAGCTTCAATAGCACGGTTCTCACCAACACCTAAACCAATACCAATTAAGGCATTACCTCTTTTTGCCATAACAGTCTTAACATCAGCAAAGTCTAGGTTAACAAGACCAGATACGGCGATCAAATCAGATATTGATTGAACACCACGATGTAAGACATTATCAACCTCTTTAAAGGCATCAACCATTGGTGTTGATTTATCGATAATATCACGTAATTTATCATTAGGAATAACGATCAAGGTATCAACATGTTTCTTCAAATCATCGATACCAATGATAGCTTGTTCCATTCTTCTCTTACCTTCGAATCTGAATGGTTTGGTAACGATACCAACAGTTAAAGCGCCAATATCTTGAGCAATCTCGGCTACAACAGATGAAGCACCAGTACCGGTTCCACCACCCATTCCACAAGTTACGAAAACCATATCAGCGCCTTCCAAAGCAGCGCGTATTTCATCTTTACTCTCAAGAGCAGCTTCTCTACCTATTTCCGGATTAGCACCTGCTCCTAAGCCATTAGTAATATTCTTTCCAATTTGTAATTTAACATCAGCAAGTGATGCATTTAGGACTTGTAAGTCGGTATTGGCAACAATAAATTCAACACCCTTAACTCCTGATTCTATCATACGATTAACAGCATTACATCCACCGCCACCTACACCAATAACCTTAATCTTGGCGATTTGGTCTATTTCTGGTCCATTCATTTCCAATCCTCCTTAATTATCAAAGAATATTCCGAACACCTTACTCAATATCGAATCATTAGAATTACTCTTCTTATCCGAATTAGCACATAGAATGTCCAACTCATCTTCATTGAAGATCGAATATTCTTTATCACGCAAACGCAACTTGTTATCAAAGTATTTAATCATACCAATACAGACAGCATACTTATTATCTCTAGCACCAATAATATTGATTTTACCCATTCGTGCTATACGACCAAATACACTCTCTATTTCTAAAGGAAAGTCTCTAAGTTCAGTCAATCCTCCTGTTATAATTATATAACTTATTTCTTTCTTTGTTAAGTAGTTAATTTCATTTTTTGCCATATTTAATAATTCATGAAGACGACTCATGACGAATTCTGTCAATTCATATTGATTTATTAAAACTTTTTCTCCTAAAGTATTAACGATTAGTTCCTTTTCCTTTTGACTAGCATACTTCTTATTAGCTAAAGCAAATGTTTCCTTTAACTTCTTGCTTTGCTCTTCCGTAAGCTTATAGATGAAAGCAATATCACTATCAACCTTAGAACCACCAATACCTAAAACTAAATTGTTGATAACGATGCCTTTATTAACAATGGCAATCTTAATGGTTTCGGCACCACAATCGATAACGACACCTGTTGAAGTATCGGTTGATTCATCATGATGAGCATAATAAGAACCAATACTATCGATCATGATATCGATAACTTCGATGCCACATTTCTCTAAGATCTTGGCCGTCTCATAGATATCCTTCTTTGGTAGGGATACAACTACGGACTTTACCGATAAGGATGATCCCTTCATATTCTTAGGGATTCTCGTCTTAACATCATCGACCTTAAACATAATGGGAACAACGGTCAATAATTCATATTCCTTTAATATATTACCTTTAATACTCTGTTGTAAAACCCTAATGATGTCATTAGCACTAACCTCTTCTTCACTAATGCTAACACTAGCTTCACCAATCTTAAATTCCGCTGCATCCTCACTGATGGATACGATGGCTTTACTTACTTTAATACCTAAAATATCTTCCTCTTTTTTTAATAATTTACGAATCGCATATTCCGTTTCTGATGGTTCAACGATAACTCCCTTTTTAACTCCTCTTGAGTCTTCATCGATAGCACATAAGACATTTAATTCATCATTTACCATTTCAGCAACAACGAGTTTAATCTTACTACTACCAATATCGATACTAGCAATTATCTCTCTCATTAGAGCATCACCACCATACTATAGGTTAATTATACAATAAATAATGGTAAAATAAAAGCACTATACATTGTTAAGGACATTAAATATGAGTAAAGAGAAGGTAAATGTGGTATACTTAAGATGGTGATGTTATGAAAGAAACACTAGCTATATTGGTAAATAAAGCTATAACTTTTACTTGCAAAGTACTAAGGCCAATATTAAAAAGTGATGGATCAGTAACTCCAGGATATTATGCATCTAAGGTCGATAAACATATCTTAGATAAACTAAAATATCCTCGTTATATCGTCGGTATTACCGGTTCTTCAGGTAAAGGTTCTACTACTTCTTTAGTAGCCCATATTCTTGAAGGTAATGGTTATAAAGTAATCTGGAATAAGAATGGATCAAATATCTATAATGCTGCCGCAACCCTGATACTTAATAATACTAATCCTTTTACCAAAAAGGTTAATGCTGATGTTTTATTATTAGAATTAGATGAATCGTTTATCAAATTGATCTTTAATAAAGTAAAATTAACCCATTTAGTAATAACCAATGTTACAAGAGACCAACCTGCGAGAAATGGACATCCTGATATCATCTTTAAAAAGATTAAAAACTCCTTTGATAGTAAAACCCATATAATCATCAATGCTGATGATCCAATCGTTAATCGTTTTAAATATTTACATAATGGTCAAGTAACAACATATGGTGTAGGAAACTTTATTGATGATACGAAAAAACCGATCAGTAATACCATTGATGGAGCTTACTGTCCATTATGTGAAACCAAATTAAAATATAAATATTATCACTATGGACATATTGGTAATTATTCATGTCCTAATTGTAAATTTGCTCGTGGTAAAGTCGATTACGAAGCTACCGATATCAATCTTGATAAACAATTTATGATCATCAATAAAGGTATCGTTCATCTAAATAAAAATGTCTTCTTTGCTGTTTATTATACTTTAGCAGCATATGCATTATGTAAGACCATGGGTCTTACTAATAAACAAATTCAACATGAACTCAATGAAGATATTATGGATTCTAAGAGAATGAAGAACTATTACTTAGGTCGTCGTAAAGTCGAAATGATCGAAAGCAAAAATGAAAATGCTCTATCATATTTACAAACCATCAATTATATTCGTAATGAAAAGGGAACCAAAACCATCATTATGGGATTTGATAACGTTTCTAGAAGATACGAATTCAATGATCTAAGTTGGTTATATGATGTTGATTTTGAATTATTAAATGATGAATCAATCAATAAAATATTCTGTATTGGTCGATTTAGATATGACGTCTATGCCAGATTAAAACATGCCCATATTCCTGATGATAAGATCATCTTAATCGATGATTTAGAACATATTATTTTAGAAGTAAAAAAACATAGTAAAGGTAAAATCTATACGATGGTTTGTTTTGATATGACAGCTATCTTAAAACAAAAATTATTGGAGGCTCAACATGGAAACTATTAGAATTGCTCATCTCTATTATGATCTTTTAAATCTCTATGGTGAATCTGGTAATGTTATGGCTTTAAAACAAGCTTTAGAAAAACAAAATGTTAAAGTAAGAATCGATTTAGTTACCAAAGGTAAACCGATTAATTTTAAAGAATATGATATCTTATATATGGGACAAGGTATGGAAGATAATCTCGAAATTGTTCGTAAAGATATCCTTCGTTATAAGAAGGTTCTTAAAAGATTGGTAAAGAGTAAAACTTTCATCATTACGGGAAATGCTTATGAATTATTTGGTCATGATATCGATGGTAAGGAAGCCTTAGATATCTTCCCTTTTAAAACCAAAACCGTAAGAAATCGTATCGTTGGTGAACAAGTATATAAAACCTATCTTTTAAATGATCCCGTTATTGGTTTTCAAAATCGTAATGAAATTATCGATAATGATGAGAATAATCTCTTCAATGTCATCAAAGGTAATGCTAATAATCAAAATACCCATTTTGAAGGTATCAAGATCAATAACTTCTATGGAACCTTTACTCTAGGTCCCCTACTTATTCGTAATCCCCATCTCAATGATCTAATCATAAAAAATCTTTTAGAGAGCAAGGGATTAAAATATCATGAAGATCTTGATACTCCTGATTATCGGGCATATCATGAATATCTTAAAAATTTCCACATAAAAGCATCTAATGAATAGATGCTTTTTTTAATTCTCATTACGAAAAAATATTTGTTTACTGAAATGAAATATCGTACCAACGATACTAAAAGGAAAGAGATCAACCTTATTATTCATTGCTAAGACATCATCGTTATAGATATCACGAGCTCGATCAAGTCTTTGTTTACTACCTTGATAAGCATTAAGCCAATCTTGATGAACAATACCTTTATCCTCTAGTTCAACGAATAAACTAAATAAGGTCTTCTCTAAATCGATATAGTTATTCATTACTTCTTCGGGATTAACGATAATCTTATGGGCATTATCTAAATCAACGATTCTTTTAATAAGAGCTGGATTAACATCATTACGTACTAAAGAGATAAATTGCATCGTTAGATCATAACGATAATTAACCTCTAACATGACTTGTTTCCAATCAGCTAATAAACGATTTCTTAAGAGTACTAAAGTATTATAGGTTGTTACAAAGAAGAACGTTATTAGTGATATAACAGCTAAAATAATTATGATAACCATTAAAGGATTCATATCATCACCAATATAATAATAACAAATAATATTATCTAATTACATCATTTTTTGATAAAGAAGAATATATTTGTCATTAAAATTAGCATTTATATCTTGAATCAGAAACTTTTTAATATTTATTAAATTATTACTATCCTTACCAGTTATATCATAATAAATATAACGTAATAAATCCTGATTAGCATTATCGATCATCTTGAGTAAATAACACTTTATAAAACGATGTTTTCTTAATTCAAAGGGAAGAACCCTTTTCTTACCCTTTTCATATGTTAGTTTGCTATATTCCATATTAAGAGCAATCTCATTCACACAATCCTCATCCTTATAGCTTAAGAACGATAGATAAGCACTCTTATAATCGATAACTTCGATTGCTAAAGCATTGATACCATCACTAATGATAAAGGTATCTTTTTCTTTATCCCAAGATGTATGATATTCGATAAAAGGTACAATGCTTTTAACATGATAGATAGGAAGTTTTAAATAGTTATCTAACCTATCTGATTGATCCCATTCATAATAAGGAATGGGATATTCATCAAAGTTTAAAGTTATATCATAATAATATTTCATATACCCTCCTAGTGTGTTAAATAGATAAGGATTATTCCTATAATAATGAAGATTAGATAAAACCATATCTTTGCTAAATATTGTAATAGAGAAAAACCTATTACTAAATAATTACTACATAATATGGTGATACTAATACCATAACTAATTAATATTATACCCAATATTCTTATAATAAACTTGTTCATAATTAATTTTATTAGCTTATAATCTTTTTATGATATATAAAAACTGCGTATTAAACGCAGTCAACATAAGTATCATTTAAACAACGAATTACACAGCAACATGATAGATCCATAGTAAAGAAACTATTAGTAGCTAGATATGGTTGACTATTGCAACAACTATCTTCGGGATTAGGTATTAAAACTCTGAATGTAGCTGCATTACCATCTAGTTTTTCTACTCTAAAGACATTAGAACATTCACAATTAGTAGTTGTAGTTTGGGGATTAGAGCATGATACAGTATAGTCTTTACATGTTGGCATGCTCCATGCTGTTCCATTTCCACAACATGTATAAAGCATTACTGGTCTAGTGTTACATATCAAGCAATTAGGTCCACCACCAAGCATTGGTCGATCGCATGAATCTAAGCAAGAATCTGGACAGGCATTTTGTTGAAGAATCAATATTACTTTTAAGATATCAGCAATACTATTAGTTGATTCATTTTGATTATTACAATTATCGTTATTATTCATAATTACTCACCCTTTCATTTATACTCACTATATTTTATGTAGAAGTTATTATTTAGTGATACTTATATAATAAAAACGAACCTGAGGTTCGCCTTATTAATTTTCAAATTGTGAATTATAAATCTTAGCATAGAAGCCATTCTTAGCAAGTAATTCTTCATGTTTACCCATTTCCACAATATCACCATCATTCATGACAAGAATGATATCAGCATTCTTGATGGTTGAAAGACGATGAGCAATGATAAATGATGTATGATTAACCATGAGTTTATCCATTGCTTCTTGAATTAACTCTTCCGTACGGGTATCGACATTACTCGTAGCTTCATCTAAGATAAGAATCTTCGAAGATGCTAAAATAGCACGCGCAATGGTTAGAAGTTGCTTTTGACCACCAGAGATGTTATTTAACTCTTCATCGATGACCATGTTATAACCATTCGGTAAGGTTCTGATGAAGTGATCAACATTAGCAATCTTTGCAGCTTCGATAACTTCTTCATCGGTAGCATCTAAGCGACCATAACGAAGGTTTTCCATGATGGTATCACTATAAAGCCAGGTATCTTGAAGAACCATTCCCATCATTCTTCTTAGTTCATCACGATCGTAATCGTTGATGTTATGTCCATCGATGAGAATTTCGCCACCATCTAAGTCATAGAAGCGCATTAGAAGTTTAACCATTGTGGTCTTACCAGCACCCGTTGGTCCCACGATTGCGACTTTATCACCCGCTTTAATGCGAGCTGAGAAATCCTTAATGATCGTATGATCTTTGCTATAACCAAATCGAACATGACGGAATTCCACATCACCTTTAATATCTTCTGGACTTAGTAAAGCATCACCAACCTTCTCTTCCTCTTCTTCAAGGAAAGCAAAGATTCTTTCACTAGCAGCAATCATCGATTGAATTTGATTCGTAACTTGAGCAAGTTGCGTTATCGGTTGTGTGAAGTTTTTGGTATAGGTAATGAATGATTGAATATTACCAACCGTAATACGACCTTTAATAGCATAGTATCCACCAAGGATTGCGACAGCAACATATCCAAGGTTACCGATAAACATCATAATTGGATGCATCAAACCAGCAAAAAATTGACTCTTCCATCCGGCTTCATATAAGGCCTTATTATTCTTCTTGAATTCCTTGATCATCTTATCTTCTGCATTGAAAGCTTTGATAATATTATGACCAGCATACATCTCTTCCACACAACCATTAGCGTGACCTAAGTACTCTTGATTACGAGCAAAGTACTTTTGGCTATAAGAGATAATACGCATGACAAAGAAGGAACTTATCGGAATCATCAAAAGGGCTACTAAAGTCATCTTGATATTGATGCTAAGCATCATGATCAAAACCCCAATAATCGTCGTTAAGGCTGTAATAAATGAGGTTAAGGTTTGATTTAAACTCATCTGTAAGGTATCAACATCATTGGTGATGATACTCAATACCTCACCATTATTCTTCTTATCATAATAATTGAAAGGAATACGATGAATCTTAGCTGATAACTTATTCCTTAAAGAATAGATATATTTTTGTGTAATCGTCGACATCAAGAAGGATTCCAAATAGGCGCATATTCCACTGATGATATATAATGTAAAGACCATTAAAAGAATATGATGAACCTTAGCAAAGTCGATACCACCAGTATTGCTTAGTTTGCTAACGACACCTTCAAAGATCGTTTGGGTAGCATTACCTAAAATCTTGGGTCCAACAATAGAAAAGATCGTTGATGATATCGATAAAACAAAGACGATAAGAATAATCTTTTTATAACCACCTAAGGATTTAAGAAGTTTCTTAATCGTTCCTTTAAAATCACGAGCTTTTTCAACGGGAGCTCCTGGTCCTCTAAAAGGTCTCCTTCTTGGAGGATTTTTCTTTATTTCATTCATGCTAACTCCTCCTCCTTTAATTGGGAAAGAGCAATCTCTTTATAGAGTTTACAATGCTTATATAGCTCATCATGGGTTCCCATACCCACTACCTTACCTTTATCTAAAACGATGATCATATCAGCTTTAAGAATCGTACCAACTCTTTGAGCAACGATGATCTTACTGGAATCCTTACAATATTCGCTTAAATTATGACGAATGATAGCATCGGTCTTATAATCCAAAGCGGAGAAGGAATCATCGAAGATAAAGATCTTTGGTTTCTTAGCAACGGCACGAGCTATCGCTAGTCTTTGTCTTTGACCACCCGAAACATTGGTTCCTCCTTCACCGATTTCACTATCATAACCATCAGGTTTCTTTTCGATAAATTCCGTAGCACAAGCGATGTGTGCGGCTTCCTTCATCTCTTCATCATTCATATTAGGTTTAGAAAACTTAATATTAGAAGCAATCGTTCCACTAAATAGTAAGCCCTTTTGGGGAACGACACCAATCAAATCTCTTAGATCATTGATATCGATATGACGAATATCTTCCCCATTGATCTTGATAGAACCCGAAGTAACATCAAAGAATCTTGGGATAAGATTAACGATGGATGATTTACCACTACCCGTTGAACCAATAATCGCTAAGGTCTTCCCTTCATCGAGTTTAAAGGAGATATCATCAAGTACTAGTTCATCCCCATCTGGATATTTAAATCCCACATGATCAAACTCTAAGACATATCCACTATCCTTAGCAAGATGTTTAGCATCCTTAGCATTATTGATCGTTACCTTCTTATCTAAGATTTCCTTAATACGATTGATGGAAATCAAAGCACGAGGTGCCATAATGGATAACATCGATAACATCAAGAAGGACATAATAATTTGCATCGTATAAGAGATCAATGCGGTAAGCGTACCAACTTGCATCACACCTAAATCAATACGTTCGGCACCAACCCACATAATAAGGACGATAGTTCCATTCATAATAAGCGTCATAAATGGTTCCATCAAAGCCATAACTCTTTGCGTAAATAGATTAACATCTCTTAAACGTTTATTAACTTTATCAAACTTTTTCTTTTCAAAATTCTCATTAGCAAAAGCTCTAATAACTGGTAAACCATTTAACGTTTCCCTAACAACTAAATTGATCTTATCGATTAATTTTTGGACCAATTTAAACTTTGGCATAACGATAACGAATAAGGTCCCAATTAAAACGATAATACCTCCACAAGCAATCGCAATAACCCAAGACATATCAATATTGATAACCTTGATCAAAGCCCCAACACCAATAATTGGTGCATACATTACCATTCTTAAAAGCATGGTAAAGAACATTTGAATTTGCCCAATATCATTAGTTGTTCTGGTAATCAAACTAGCTGTAGAAAATTCATTGAATTCACTATTAGAAAAACTCATAACCTTCGTTACAACACGATCTCTTAGATCATAAGCAATCTTACAAGCAATACGTCCCGATAGATAAACGGAGATAATGATAATTACCATAATAAAGAGTGCTAGTAAAGCCATCTTGATGCCCGTAAGGGATAGATAACCCATTTGATGAGCATCGATATCATAACCCAATTTACCATACTCACTGATAACGAAGTTAATCGCATATTGTTTTAAAAGGGAGGCATCGATCTCATCGATCGATTCATAGATCTTTTTAACCTCATTATCCTTACTACTCTTAAGATAATAGTTTAAAACCGTTTCATCGATTCTAAAGTTCTTATCCTTTAAGAAGTTAGAAGCATCAAGCATCATATAGAAGACTTCAGCTTTCGTTAGGGCTTCCTCTAAGGATGCTTCTTCATCTTTACTGATATCCTTTAAGACATAGATATCTTCATCTTCACTTAAGGGATATTTCTTGGTATAATCCTTGTCCCCCTTATTCACTAATTCATAAGCCTTATCCATCTCATCACTCATAGTGATAGCTTTTAATGCTAAGTAATCATCTTTACTTAAAGCATCCGGGATAACGGATTCTACACCTTTTTGTTGAATACCAACATTGATGATATTGGAAGTATACTCAGGAATCTTTAAATCACATTGTGCTTGTATAAATAAAAGCAAAATAACTAAAAGAATTCCCCATTTATATTTCTTTATAATATCTATTAATCCTTTCATAATATTCCTTTCTAAATTCCCATTACATTATATTATCATTGGAATGTGAAAATTAAAAGAACCTTTTATAATAAAGGTTCCTTATCAAGTAAAGTATTCTTCTTCATGAAATAGTGTTTCTTACATATCGTCCTTAAAATAGGTCGATCTGTAATAACGATGAAGGTCTTCTTCTTAAAGTATTTCTTAATCATTGCCACAATGGTCTTTTCGATATCCATATCTTCTTCCGCAATTGGTTCATCTAAGAAATATAATTGTTTATCTAAGATAATACCTCTAATGATATTAAGACGACCAATTTCATCTTTGATACTTAAATTATATCTTTCATCCATAATGGTATCAAGGCCATCTCTTAAAGATAAGAACCATTCCTTAAGACCAGCTTCATATAATAGAGATATTAATTCTTCATCACTTTTCTTATGTCCAAGACAGAGATTATCTCTTAATGAGATATTGAATAAAGAAACACTTCGAGAAATATATACAGCTTCGATAATATCTTCGGTCTCTTGATTATCGATCGTAAATTCTCCTTCATCTAAGGTATTAATACCACTTAAGATATTAAGGATTGTCGACTTACCTTCTCCTGATTTACCAATAATACTAACTTGATCACCCTTTAATAATTCAAAATTAGGGATCTTGATACTAATATCATTATATTTAACAACCCCATCTTTAATGTTAATCTTTTTCCATACTTTAACATATTTATAATTAATACTCTTTTCATAGAAGGTATTCAATCTCTTCTTTAAATTAGAAACCTTCATCATATTGATAATGGAAGGATTTACTTCATATAAAAGATCTTGTAATTTAATAAAGATAATAATAAAGAATAATAGATAAGCTATGATATTAAAACCACCATCGATGATGAAATAAGTAGCAATCAAGATGATTGCAAAGACGATACTGATGCCCGCACTAAATAAGACATCATATGAAGCATCATTATTCTTTAAGACGATGGCATCATTATCTTCATTAGCATCCAAATAACTTTCCGCAAATGATGATATCTTAAGTTTTTTAATCGTTAAAGCTTTCTTAACAAAATCACATAGAAGATCATTATAGTTACTAACCGGAGTATCATCATTCTTTAATAATAAGATGTGTCTAATGATTAAAAGGATGATAAAAGATATGATTGCTATTAAACTCAAGATGTAGTTTACAGATATAGCTCCAGCCATAAACGTAAATATTCCTAGGATAAAGGGAATAATGAACTCGATAACATCACTGATAACCTTAGCTTTGGTATAGGAATACAAAATCAAGGTATTACCTAAATCCTCTAAGTCCATCGTCGCTAATTCACGATTATCGATATCCTTAATCTTCTTAAAATACTTCATCTCAATCTTATGCTTATAGTTATGATATAGCTTATTAGCATACTTACGATGTAAGGATTTAAGGATATTTCTAATCGTATAAATAACGATTAGAAATAACAATAAAAATTCCAAACGATGATCACTTATTCGATTTAAGATAAAATAAGCAATAACGATGGCAAAAGAATACCAACATATATATATAAATGAACGACATAGTCCTAATAAAAATAATTGTAATTTTTCTCTTTTAGTTAAAACTTTTTCCATATTTCTACTCCAAGTATATTTATTATACTATATCTTATGCGGAATATCTATTATTTAATATGAAAAGATCCGCAAATACATTCGGAATAATCCGTAATCCTGTATAATCTTTGTAAGTGCGAACGGGCACCTAAATGATTTACTACCACACGAGCTATGCTATTGGCGTGAATATAAGCTTTACTGATAAACTTCTCATCGACTTTATTACTGTTTAAATATTCATGAATAAACTCGGCAAAGAAAGCATCTCCAGCTCCAGAAGAATCCACTTCTTTCTCCGCATCTTCGATTTCCTTTTTGATAAGGATACCATCATAGATGATATCAGCTCCTCTCTTACCACGCGTAATGATTAAGATTTTCGGTTTAAGAAGATCATAGAGATTCAAAGAATCGATAGCAAATTTACGTTTAAGAAAGTTATAAACTCTTTCATTCATATTGATGATTTCAAAACGATTAGCAAGTAGCTCTTCGATCTCTCCTAAAGAAGCATAAGCAAGATTTCCTAAATAGCCAAGATCGATAAAAGCCTTCCCTTCAATACTATGAATGATCTCCATACTTGTAGCATTAGCGTTATCCAAGATGAACACATCATCATCCTTAAGATAAGGTATGACATCCTCACTCGTAAACTTTAAACCCGAATAACTACGCTTACGATGACAATAAGGACATACGGTATCATATTCCCCATCTTCGATAAAAAACTTCTTAGATGGATATGGAATCTTTTTGATATGCGACGTATCGACATTTAACTGACTTAAGCTATCAAGAGCTACCTTACCAGCATCATCATCACCAACACAACCAAAGAAGGCCGTACTATAATATTTGCTTAAATGAGCAATGATATTGGCATTGCTCTTACCACCACAAAGACCAACCAACACACCCTTTTTAAAATAGTAATC
>CANQQK010000019.1 GCA_947626015.1 uncultured Bacilli bacterium
TTTTAACAAAATATGGTGATGTCTTAAGATATATTATTAAAAAGGGTGAAGTAAATGAAAAAGATTAAGGAATATATTATTCGTTTTATCGATGGCTTTTGTATGGCATTAGCTGATAGTGTACCTGGTGTTAGTGGTGGTACGATAGCTTTTCTATTAGGATTTTATGATGAGTTCATAAGTTCATTAGATGATTTATTAAGAGGTAATTTAAAAAAGAAGAAGAAAGCTTTAGAGTTTCTTATCAAATTAGGTATTGGTTGGGTGATTGGTTTTGCTCTTTCAGCAACGATTTTATCAAATCTTTTTACAACCAAGATCTATCTGATGAGTTCCTTATTTATCGGTTTTATCATTGGAGCGATACCAATTGTTATCAAAGATGAAAAGAAGAGTATTAAAGGACATTATAAGAATATTTTCTTTGCGCTTATAGGTATTGGTATCGTTGTTGGGATATCCTTCCTAACTCAAGTAGGTGGTATTAAGGTCGATATCACCCATCTAAATCTTTTAAGTGTTATCTATGTCTTTATCAGTGCCGCTTTAGCTATTACAGCTATGGTTTTACCAGGTATATCTGGTTCAACATTGCTTTTGATATTTGGTTTATATGCACCGATTATGAATGCTATTAAGAATTTCTTACATTTCGATTTTAGTGTTCTTCCATTACTAATTATTTTTGGATTAGGTATTATTGCAGGTATCGTATCCTTTGTTAAAATTGTTCGTACTTGTTTAGAGAAATATCGAAGTCAAACGATATATGTAATCATTGGGATGATGATTGGTTCTCTATATGCTATCGTTTTAGGACCAACAACGATCGAAGGAGCTAACTTTGCGATGCTTGATCTTAAGACATTTAGTATACCATTCTTTATCTTAGGTATTGCTATTATTATTGGTTTAGAATTCTTAAAACAATACCTAAAAAAGAACTAGACATTAATATGGAACCTTAAGTTCCATATTATTTTTTGCTCCAAATTATGATAAACTCCAATGATATAATGCAAACGTATCCGCAGGAAGGAATGATTTCATGAAATGGATTACATGGACCAAGGCTTTGGTGGAAACCTTCATCGATGAAGGTAATCTAAATGAACGCCAAGCTTTTTTAATTAGAACTAGAGCGAAAGGTTATACGATTGCTGAACAAGCTAGACTTTTAAATCTAAGTGTTGATCAAGTTAATAAAGATATAGCTAAGCTCAGGAAGATATATGATCAAGTTTCAGATATAAGTGATAACTTACCTAAAAGAAAGTGATTACATTTTTATTACACTTTTGCAAACAATATATTACATATGACATATAATCTATTATGAGAAAATGAGGAAGTGTTAAATTGTTAAGGAGGAATTATTATGAAAAGTAGAGTAAAATGGTTTAACAATGAGAAGGGTTTTGGATTTATAGAATATAAGGATAATGAAGATATCTTTGTTCATTATTCAGCTATTAAAAAAGATGGTTATAAAACTTTAAATGAGGGTGAGTATGTAAACTTTGATCTTATCAATACAGAAAAAGGTTATCAAGCTAAAGAGGTACAAGTAATGGATTGTGTAAGCATCGATGAATAAGAGATATGGAAATAATAATCGTTGGTTAAAAATGGATATAGATTACTTAAGGAAAAGAGAATATCTTCATTCTTTTTTCCGAATAAAGCGTGATTTAAGCACTTATTAATAAGTGTTTTTTTATGGGTAAATGTTATATAATGAAGATGGTGATACTTATGGGCATCGATGGTTATATAAAAAAATATGGACATTTAACATTTCAAGAGAAGGAATTTAATGAAGTCGATAATGTCATTTTAACGGTTTTATCATATATCGATTTTGATGGGATTATCGAAGATGATGAAAGAGTACCTTTAAGAGAAGCCGGTAATATGTTCTTTAAACGTTATGATAAAAAAGAGATCAAGACGATCTTCAGTACGAAGGCGGCAATCGAGATGTTTAAAGAGATCAAGGATACTCGTCGCTATGGGGATTTAATCCTTTATGATTATGTATATAAGCGAAGTGATGAGGAACAATTCTGTGCTTTAACGATCGATATCGATGATAGGCTTTCATACATTTCTTTCGAAGGTACAGACGAACTCATCAGTGGGTGGGCAGAGGATGCTGCCATGTCTTATAAATTCCCCGTACCAGCTCAAAAAGATGCCATTAAATATGTGAATTGCATTCCCCTTATGAATCATCGTAAATATATCTTAGGTGGACATTCTAAAGGTGGTAATCTAGCTTTAGTAGCTGGAATGTATGCGCACTTTTGGCTTTCTCGTAAGATCATTAAGATCTATAGCAATGATGGACCAGGGTTACGTAATAAGGAATATTATTCGCATCGTTATAAAAGAATCGAAGACATCTATGAACTCATCATACCTAAAAACTGTATCGTTGGTTTGTTTTTACATCCGAAAAAGGATAAACATGTTATCGATACCTTAACATTTGGTCCGATAACTCACTGTACTAAGTTTTGGACGGTTGAAGATGATCACTTCAAGGAAGCATCTTTAAGTCATTCATCAGAGAAGTTAGATGCTATCTTGACAACTTGGTTAGAAACCTATAATTATGAAGAACGAGAAGAATTTATCAATAATATCTTAGAAATCTTTAAGAAATGTAATATCGATTCTTTATTAGATATTAAAGAAACCAAATTATTAGGAGTTATCAATATCTTAAAAGAAAGTACTAAATTAGATAAAAAAAGTAAGGATATTATTCTTTCCTTACTGACAACGAGTATTGATATGATGAAAAAAAAGTAATTGACATTCCAAATTAAAAAAATTATTTCGTAGTTAAAAGGATATGATATAATTTTATCATAGGATACGAGGTTATTGATATGGAATTTGAGACACGTCATTTAGAAATTAAAAAGTTTATTCCTGAATATATTTCGATCATGTATTCTACTTGGGGAACGGATCGTGATGTCGGCCGTTATATGCCTGGTTTTAGAACCGAATGGGATATTGAGGGATTTACTGATTATATCTTACGTACTTATAAAGATGAATATCATACGAGAGCCGTAATCAAAGAAAAAGAGAGCAATAAAATAATTGGAAATATATCGATCTATCAAGAGGACAGCCGTAGTAAATCTGTCAATCTATGGATTATCAAAGATTATTGGAATAAGGGATATGGAACGGAAACCTTAAAGGGAATCGTTAAGGTCTTAAAGAGTGAAGGTTTAGGTTCGATATATGCTACCTGTGATGGCCGTAATATGGGAGCTATCAGAATGCTTGAAAAGTGTGAATTCGAACTTATCGATACCATTAAGGATTATCGAAGCGATATCGATGGTAATATCGGTGATGAATTATTATATGAAATGGAATTAAAAAAGTAGAGGTAACTCTACTTTTTATCTTTGATAACACTTTTTTCTTCAGCATCTTTAAATTCTTGATATTCCTCTTGGGTAATGGTTTGGACTCCCTTTAGTTCGTCGATATCGATATCATCTTCACGAACTAGGGAAGCATCGAATAAGCCATAGCTTTGTTCATCACCGGTAGCACTAGAGATATTGATGCGTTTAAATGCACCTCTATGATCGGGTTTTACTACGACCTCTTCTAAAATGGTACTAGATGAAGCATCTTCTAATGATGGATAGGAAACATTGGTCTTATAGAATTTACGATAAGTTAAGAAACCATTTAAAAATTCCATATCCATAAATTCATCATCGATACTTGCTATACGATGTTCTTCATGATTTTTCTTTAGTGTTGAACTATAACTATGGATCTTAACATAATCTTCATCAAAGGTTGCAGTAAAACGTTCATCATGATTACCAGTATCTTTGGTCTTACGAGCATATATTTCATCGATAACATATAGATTAGGTTTGATTTCCATATAGAAAGAACTTCCACTATAATTATCAACAACTAAGATTTTATTTTCATCCATAAAACGAATGACGCTACCTTTTCTTGTAGCTAGACCAAGATTACCAATTAAATAATCTAGGACTTCCTTATTTTCAATAGCACCTCTTAGAGTACTAATAAGACTATATAATCTTTTAAAAGAATTCTTTTGTTTAAACATTTTTTCATTCCCCCTTGGTTGTTTATTATATAGGAAAGAATAGGGTAAGTCAAATCAAATTAGTTGACAAAATCAGCCATTTAATGTATAGTTTAGGTATATTTTATGAAAAGGAGTGGACGATATGTCTATGATTACAATAAAACCTAAAAAATATAGTTTACAATCTATAGATGGATTAGTCATTACTCCGTTATTTTTAGCATAAAAGAATATATGATTGGTCCTACTTATGAGTGGGGCCATTTTTAATGAAAGGGGATGTTTATATGAAGGAAGATTTACCTAAGGAAAAGAAGAAAATGAATGCTTCCTTAATGAAATGTTTAATTGGTTATTTTAAACCATATAAATGGCATTATATTATTGGCGCAATAATTATCTTTATAGCTAATCTAACAGGTATTACAACTGGTTATTTAAATGGTCGTGCTATTGAATCAACGGTTAATGGTTTATTCAAAGATGCTATTATTTGTTTATTAATATATTTTGCTATTGAAATAACAACTGAGATATTATGTCAAATAATCTTCTATATCTTAAATAAAGATCAAATAAGAATATCCCGTAAGATTGGTTTTGATACCTATAAGAAAGCTTTAAAACTACCAGCTTATGCTTATGAAGAATTATCAAGTGGCGAAGTAATCAATCGTATTACTACTGATACAGGTACGGTAGTAGGTAGTGTTGAACCTTTAATATCATGTGTTTCAAGAATTATATCAGCAGTTATTATCTTAGTATATATCTTCTTTAATTCATGGATTTTAGGTTTAGAAATATTAATATTCTTACTTATATATGGTATTGTAGTTAGATATTTTACTAATATATTAAAACCCTATAGTAAGAAAACGCAAAAATGTAATGATGAACTTCTATCGGTTGCTAATGAATCGATTCATGGTATTAGAGAGATTAAAACTTTAGGTATTTTTAAAAATCTATGTGATAATGTAACCAATATTATTATGAAGATGATCGATTCTAGTTTTAAAGAATATAATGTTAGTACTAAATATGATATTATTTGTACAGCTTTATCGATTACGATTGAATGTATGGTCTTTATAACATGTGTTATATTGGTTATCTATAAACAAATATCGATTACTTTCTTTATTGCGATGACTTATTATATATATCGTTATACTTATCTTATTAATATGATTCATGGATTATCGAAGACATATGAAAAATTAGTTGTATCTTTATCAAGAATTAATGAGATTTTAGGTAATGAATTATATGATGATGTTCAATATGGTGATATTTCTTTAGATGATGCTAAAGGAATTATTGAATTTAAGAATGTAACATTTAATTATAAGAATGAAGAGACGTTATTAAATAATTTTAATATTAAGTTTGCTAGTGCGCAAAAGATTGCTATCGTCGGTGCTAGTGGAGAAGGCAAATCAACGATCTTTAATCTCTTGACGAGGATCTTTGATCCTGTTAAAGGAAGTATTACTTTAGATGGAGTTGATATAGCTGATTTAACTGAAGATTCCTTAAGAAAGAATATTTCGATTATTAGACAAGAACCATTTATCTTTAATCGAACCATTAAGGAAAACTTTGAAATCGTTGATCCTAATGTCAAGGTTGAAGAGATAAGAAAGTATTGTAAACTAGCAAGTATTGATGATTATATTATGAGTTTACCTAAAGGTTATGATACGCTTTTAGGTGAAGGTGGTGTTAATCTATCGGGTGGACAAAAACAAAGATTAGCAATCGCCCGTACGCTTTTAAAGAAAGCTAAAGTTATATTATTTGATGAAGCTACATCTTCTTTGGATAATGAAAGTCAAGATGCTATTAAGAAATCGATTGATGCTTTAGCAAAGGATCATACCGTTATTATCATTGCTCATCGTCTATCGACGATTATCGATGCGGATATTATTCATGTTATTAAAAATGGTAAGGTTTACGCTAGTGGAAATCATGATTATTTGATGAAGAATTGTAAATATTACGCTAAATTATATACAACGGAAGGAAAATAAAAAGAAAAGAGGAATTAATTATGGAAAGAAAGTTTACTGATCAAGAATTGGTCAGAAGAGAAAAAGCGGAAAAGATTAGAGCTTTAGGGATGGATCCCTATGGACATCGTTTTGAAAGAAATGGCTTAGCAAGTGAGATTAAGGAAAAGTATAAGGATATACCTCATGATGATTTTGAAAACATTCATGATGAATATACGATTGCTGGACGTATCATGTTCATTAGAAAGATGGGTAAAGCTTCCTTCTTTACGATCAAGGATAAGACGGGACCTATCCAAGTTTATATATCTGTAAATGATATTGGGGAAGATGCCTATAACTTATTTAAGAGTGCGGATATTGGTGATATCGTTGGTGTTCGTGGTAATGTTATGAAGACCAAGACGGGTGAAGTAACGATTAAGTGTTTAGAGTATACCCATTTGGTTAAGTCATTAAAGCCACTACCAGAGAAGTTCCATGGTCTTACGGATGTGGAGGAGAGATACCGTCGTCGTTATGTTGATTTGATCATGAATGATGATTCTCGTAATATTGCTTTCATGCGTCCAAAGATTATTAGATGTATTCAAAACTATATGGATAACGAAGGATTTACAGAGGTTGAAACCCCAATCCTTACGACCCTTTTAACGGGAGCATCTGCGCGTCCATTTGTTACGCATCATAATGCGCAAGACTTGGATATGTATCTAAGAATTGCTCTAGAGTTACCACTAAAGCGTTTATTAGTCGGCGGTATGGAAGCCGTTTATGAGATCGGTAGAGTATTTAGAAATGAAGGAATGGATCCACGTCATAATCCGGAATTTACGGAACTAGAAGCCTACCTTGCGTACTCTAATTTGGATGGTATGATGGATTTAACCGAAGGATTATTCCAAACGGTTGCTAAGGAAGTATTTGGTAAGATGAATTACCATTTTGGTGGTTATGATATCGACCTAACTGGTCCTTGGAAGCGTGTTAGTATGGTCGATGCTATCAAGGAACAAACCGGAATCGATTTTAAGAAGGATATGACTTTAGATGAAGCTTTAGAATTAGCAGCATCTCATGATATCGAAGTTGAAGAACATGAACGTAGTTTTGGTCATATCGTTAATCTCTTCTTTGAAAAGTATGTAGAAGAGACTCTTATTCAACCAACATTCCTATATGGACATCCATTAGAAATCTCTCCACTTACCAAGAAGAATCCGGAAGATCCACGTTTCGTTGATCGTTTTGAGTTATTCATTGCTGGTAAGGAATTTGCTAATGCTTATACCGAACTTAATGATCCAGTCGATCAATTAGAGCGTTTTGAAGCCCAAATCAAGGAAAGAGAACTTGGTAATGATGAAGCTAATGATATTGATATGGACTTCGTTGAAGCTCTAGAATATGGTATGCCACCAGCTGGTGGAATTGGTTATGGAATCGATCGTATGATGATGTTATTCCTAGAACAAGAATCAATTCGTGATGTCTTATTATTCCCAACAATGAAGCCACTTGATTAAAAGTAAAAGAGGAGTTTTACAAAACTTCCTCTTTTTATATGCCTTAAATTTAATATTTAATCCATCCCAAAGGTATGATATTCATACTTGGAATCAGGAAGAAGAGTTACCATAGTACCACCTCTTTGGGATGTAAGTTTATCAATTCCTAGATAAGCTAGATAATCGATAGATTTACCATATACGAGATCAACTCCCTTATAACGAATAGCAATATCATTTAGGTGATCATGGCCACAGAAGATAGCTTTGGTACTACCAAGTTTTAAGACGGTATCAAGTAGATGCGTATTCTTCTTAGAAGAAGCTGTTTCTTCACGATGTTCACCAAATAGGTAAGTAGCATCAGGAGAATTATTGAGTAAATCTTCATAAGCATCCTTAAATTCGGGAATGGGAATATGGAAATAAAGCATTGATGAAATATTATGTCCTTCCTTATTTTGAAGCTTTAAGACTTCTTCTTCATACCATTTTATTTGATCTTCATGAATAGAATCGTAATCATTTACTTCTTTAGATGCATAATCATTAGAATCGATTAGAAATAATGCTTCGTTTAAGGAACCATCATGATTACGAACTTCGATGATATTATTATAACGTCCATAGATATCTGGTTTGGTGATGGAATAGAGTAGTTTTCCACCATGATCATAGGTATAAGCAGTTAGGGATTCTTCGAGTTCTTCGCTGGTATATTTAGATAAGATTTCATTTTCATGATTGCCATAGACGAAAGCCCAAGGAATACCAATTCTTTCCATAAAATCACAGATGGTTACCAAAGAAGTCCGGTTATCTCTAGTTAGGGATTGCAAGATGATTGGGTATACTAGATCACCAGTTATGATGATAAGATCAGGTTTAGCTTTTTTAATAACGTCATAATATATCGTTTTAAAGGCTTCGAAGTCTTGTTTATAGGTCGCCATTGAACCACCAATATGTAAGTCCGTAAGTTGTAATACCTTTAAGGTATCATTTTTAGTATTGATAATAAAACGTCCATCTTCTTGATGTTCAATAGATGAAATATTTTGGGAAGTAAATTCTTCTGATGGTAATGTTAAATATGGATAAAGAGGTAATTGATAATTATTACGAATCGTAAAACTTAAAAAGAATAAGATAATACATGCTAAAAAGTAGATGATATATCTAATCGTTTTATTTTTAAAACTACGTTCTTTCTTTGATAATGGTAAAAGAATAATAAGTCTTAATATATAAAAGATAAATGATAGGGGAATGATAAAGAGATATCTTAAATAATCCTTTAAGATAAATAAAGATATAAAATATAATAATAGTGTTATTAGTATCCATAAGATGATGATTAATAACTCTTTTTTCTTTTTCATAATACCATTCTTTTCGATTAGATTTTACCATAAATATGGTAAAAATACTATTGATGTTAATTTGACATTTAATGTAAAATACTGACGTAATATGGTGTCAAGATATGTTATAATTTTTTTATGGTAGGTGTTTATCTATGAATAATGGAATAAATAATAATGGTAATGGAATGGGGACACCAAATGTTACGTCAACACCTAGTGTTACGCCTCAACCTGTTAATCCCACTCCCCAAGTTAATAATGTTAATCCCACTCCAGCACCTCAAGTAAACAACGTTAATCCAGCACCACAAGCTCCAACACCTCAAGTTAACAATGTTAATCAAGCACCACAACCTGCAGCACCATCACCTTCTAAGGTAACGATGCAAGATCGTATGTTGAAGTTTTTAAAGGGCTTATTTAACTTTGGTAATGTAAAAAAATTCTTTAAATATCAATGGGGTTCAATCATCGAAGATACGCTACCTAAGGATAGCAAGGAAGTTATCGATCAAGAATCTTATAATAATATCTTTTATGGTGGTGTTTTAAGAATCGTAGCTAATCTTTTAGCAATACTTTTTGCCATTGGTATGGTATATGTTATCGATTCTTTGGATCCAACCCGTATTAGTGGTTTAAGAACTTTAGGTCTTAAGAATGATGTTGGAGTTACGGCTTTTTTACCAATTATTATATCAGTAATAATATTTACTTATAATAGTGCTATTGGTTTTCAACCACAAAAGAGTATATTTCATTTCGGATTTGTTTGGTTAATATTTATTGATACAATATTCTCTTTGATCAGTTTAATATCTTATATTGCATCTTTATTTATTGCTCCGATGTATGCTTTATTAGGTTTTGTATCCTTCTTATTAGGACTTTTAGGTAATGTTCATATTATGGTCGGTTGTATTGATTTCTGTAAAAGGGTTACAAAGAATTATATCGTTGCTCATACCGTAGCACCAGTTCAAAGTGCTATTACAACAACAAGAATCAATGTTGATGATGTATCTGATCATAATAATAAGACATGTCCTTATTGTGCTAATCAAATACCAGCATCATCGACAACATGTAGTTATTGTGGTAATAATTTATAAAATGACTTTTGGTCATTTTTTTCTTTTATTATAGGGGTTTCGTGTTATAATTATCATAGTAGAGGGTGAAGATATGAATGAGAAGGGTTTAATAGAACAAGTACTAAGAATAATCAATGCTAATTATAGTAATATCTATGTAATCGATATCCCATATGATAAGGTTTATGTCTTTGATTTTTCTTTAGCAAATTCCTTAATCATTAAAGAAAGAATTAATTATACGGATTTTATTGAGGTTGCTAATCGTTTTGTTCATCGTGATGATGTATCTCGTTACTTTGAAGTATTATCTTTAAATAATTTGGAAACAGAAGCTTCAAAGGGTATTAGTGAACATAAGATTAAATATCGTAAATTATGTGAAACTGGAGAATATCGTTGGTTTGTTAATATCATTAATTATCTACCCTTTGAAGGTCATAAATTAATCTTCATGATGAGTGAAGATATCAATGAAAGATTGGTTGATTCTGAAGAAAATTCCATTAAATTGGAAACCGAAATCATGACGATGAAGAATAATATGAGTAAAGAGAACGAAAGTATTTCGAATGCTCTATATCAAATCAATACGGCTTTGGATAATAACTTAATCGGTAGTGAAATAAGAAATAGTAATAATACGCGTGATTATATTAATTCGGTATTTAATAATATGAGTGAAGCTCATCCAGAACTTAATAAAGCTATTGTTAATAAATTAAGTAGTGTTGCTAATTATCGTAAACCATCTATTTTAATCGTTGATGATTCCTCGATTATTCGTAATTCCTTAAAGCGCATCTTTGTTAGTGATTTTAATACGATTATGGCTAAGAATGGTGAAGAAGCTATTGAACTTATTAAAGATAATGTTATCTATCATGATGAAACTAAAGAAAATATCGTTGGTATTCTTCTTGATCTAATAATGCCGGTTGCTGATGGTTTTAAAGTCTTAGATTATTTAGAGCATAATGCTTTATTAGAGCGTATTCCCGTAGCAATCATTAGTGGTGATGAAACCAGGGAAACAAGAAAAAGGGTTTATGAATATGATATCGTTGATATGTTAGAGAAACCTTTCAATACGGATATGATAAGACGTCGTATTAAGAAGATTATTAATCTTCATATATCTAGTAATAATTTACAAAATGTTGTATCAGTTCAACAAGCTAAGTTGGATGATGTTTCTAATGAAAATTATGAAGGTCTTAGAGTTATTATCAATAATATTGTTAAGAATGCTTTAGATAGTGAAAGTGCTCTTATCTTAAAGAGAATGGCCAAAGTATTAACGACTAATTTTGGTTTAAAGTATGTTAAATATAATATTAATCCTCGTTTTGTCGATGCTATCGTTAATAATATTGCTATCTATAATATTGGTGCTATTGCTATGAAGAGTGATGTCGTTATTACTTCGAAGACCATTAGAGAAGAGATCAACTATGGCTTGGATATTATCAATACCTATATTAAAGATGAATATGAATTAGGTATTGCTCGCAATATCGTTAAGTTTAGTTGTGAGATGTATAATGGTACCGGATACCCTGATAATTTAAAGGGTAAGGATATACCAATTGAAGCGCAAATCGTTAATATCTTGGTTCGTTTATATGAAGAATGTTTAAATAAGAGTTTTAATCAAGCATTTAAGATTATTACGGAAAATGAACATACTAAATATAATCCAGAACTTATCGATATCTTAAATACGGTTAAGAAGGAATTAAAGGATATCTTATCCGAATAGTTTTGAAAATAAAGGTTAATAATGATATAATTTTTTTAGGATAAGAAAGTATGAGGAATAATTATGAAAAGACGAAGAATGATTCAAAATGCTTTAATTATTGTTTTAGGAATATCCATTATTATAATGAGTATTGGCTATGCCGCTTATGGAACCAATATCAATATTATGGGTTCAGCTACGATAGAAAATGATTTTTGGGATGTTCATTTTGAGAATACGACATCAACATCTAATACGACCGTAAGTGATTATGAACGTATTACACCACCTTTCTCTAATTCGAATACGACATCTTTAAACTTTGCCGTATCCTTAAGAGCAGGGGAAGTATATGAGCTTACAACGACCATCAGAAATGGTGGTAAATATGATGCTAAGTTAGCCGAAGTTTTACTTAATGCAACAACCGATGAAGAGGGAACAACCCGTGATCTAACATATGAAAATGAATATATTAAATATGTCGTAACGTATGATGATGGAACCATTATCAATGTTGGTGATACGATCGATGCTGGTTTCTCACGTAAGATCTTGGTAAGGGTTGAATACTTAAATCCTAGTGATGAAGAAAGTATGCCAATCGAAGATCAAGTCTATAACTTTAATCTAAAAATGAATTATGCTCAAGCATAAGAGGTAACCATTATGAATTTCATAATGGTTATTTATGGTATTAGGAAATGGTGATGATTATGAATAATCAAGCAATATTGAAGATTAATATAACCATCTTAAGCTTTATTAGTATTTTAACATTTATTCTAATGAGGATTATGCCAGATAAGATAATGTTTATCAATGCCATCTTTTGGATAATATTGGGGTTCATAATATATCGTTATTATGGTATTAAAAGAAATAAAGGGGAACTTAAAAAGAATGCTGTTAGTATTGTTATAATAGGGGTTTTATTATATACTTTATTTTCTTTTCTAAGTGGGCTTTATTTTGGTTTCTTAAGGAATGGTTATTCATTAGAGATAAAGATGATTATTAAAAATATCTATTCTTTAGTAATTATGATTATTGCTGAAGAATATATTAAAGGTGCTGTTATAAAGAAGAATAATCGTATAGGTCTTATTATTCTAACGATCTTTTATAGTATCTTAGATATCTTACTCATTGGTAATATTAGTAAAGCAACTTCTAATGTGGGAATGTTTCTCTTTATTACTAATTCATTAATACCAATCTTGATAAGAAATATTTTAAGTAGTTATATATGTTATCACTATGGTTCTAAAGGAGCAATTATCTATCGCTTATTCTTTACAATCTATATCTATCTATTTCCGATATTACCGAATTGGGGAGATTATTTAAATAGTGTTATAGCATTATTAGTGCCTTTCTTTATATATCTTGGTTTATCATCTTTGGATAATAAGGAACCAAGAAATGTTAAGAGGAAAGGAAGTATTTGGTTGGTACCACTTGTTATCTTGACCTTCATCATGGTTGGTTTGGTCGCTAATCTTTTTACATACCGGATTATGGCGATTGCTAGTGGTAGTATGGAACCAACATTTTCCAGGGGAGATGCTATTATCTATGAAGTTATTAAGGATAAAGATCAACTTCAAAGAGATGATATTATCGTCTTTCGTCATGATGGGATCTTTATTACCCATCGTATAGCAAATATTACGATTCAAAATAATAAACGTTACTATACGACCAAGGGAGATAATAATAACGATGTTGATTCTTTTATCTTAAAGGATGAAGATATTGTTGGTATCATGCGTTTAAAATTTAAATATTTAGGTCAACCATCATTATGGTTTAATGAGTATTTTAAGAGGTGAAGAGATGCAAAATAATTATCGTTTTTTAAAATATTTTATGGGTTTAATCGTCATTGGATTACTGATCATCTTTGCTCAATATTTTATCAATGGAGCAGGTTTTAATAATAGTGTTGGGGATATCTCATCATTCGATACGATCGAAGGTGATTATCGTGTTCATTATATCGATAATCCGTTCTATGATAGTGAATATATGAAGAGTGGTAGTACTTATGTTGCTACTTATGTTGATTATATCGATATCGATTTTAATTATCATTTAGGTTACTCTAAGAATGTGGATTCCCTTAGTAATTATGTAATCGATGCGACCATCATTGCAAGTGACCCTAAAACTAAAGATATCTTATGGGACTCATATCGTAAGGAATTATTAAAGGAAGAAAAGGAAATCAAAGATGAAAAGGATACCTTTATTCAAGAGAGTATTCGTATCGATTATAATGAATTTAATAATTTTCTAAAGGAATATAGCAACAATAATCATATCAATGTTGATGCTTATCTATCGGTTAAATTAAATGTTAAGAATAAAGGCCTTTATGAAGAAAAAGATCTAATTAGTAATAATGTTTTAGAATTAAAGATTCCTTTAAATAAAGAATCCTTCAAGATCGATGTTATTTCTGAAAATAAAGAGGATAGTTATCATATAAATGATGATAATACTAATATGAGAATTAAGTATCTAATTATTGGTGGTATGATATGGGTTATCATTATTGGTATTAGTGCTTATTTAGCATTGAGTTATCGTAATGATGTTATCAAAGAAGGTAAATATCATCGTCAATTAAAGAGAATTTTAAATACTTATGATGGTATTATCGTTAATGTTGATAAATTACCTTCTTTGGATAAATTAAATGTTGCGGAAGTAACGGAATTTGAAGAATTGGTTGATGCGCAAAATGAAGTTCGTAGTCCGATTAATTTTAAAGAGGATAAAAGACGTGGTATTGCTAAATTTGTTTTGATTAAAGATGATTTAGCTTGGGTATATATTCTAAAAGAAGGAGATAAACGTGAAAGATAAATTAATTAAACAAAATATTGTTGTCTATTTAATTGTTGTCTTTTTGCTTTTCTTTATGACCATTGGGTATGCATCTTATGAAGAGGAATTGGTAGTTGATACCACAGCAACCTTAGCTAAAGATCCCATCCTTGATCTTTCCTTAAAGACGGATTATGCTTATGAGATCTATCGGGTTGATGAAGGTGTTATTATCAATGTCGATATCAAGGATTGTGGGGATTCTTCTTTGAAGATTAGTATCGTTAATGATAGTGATATGATGTTTACTTATGCGGGTAATAGTGCTGTTAGTGATAATAAGATGTATCCGTGTATTAAAGGTATTTTACCAGGAGATTATGTTTTACCTCATTCTGTAAAAGAGATAACAATTATGGATTTAGAGGGAATGAGTTTAGGTAATATCACTTTAGATTTGCAGCTTTTAGATAATGCTGTAATGGTTAATAAACCTTATATTCTTACAAATATATCTTCCTTAGAAATTGAGATTGGTAAGGAAGTCGAGGTATCAATCCTTAATCAATATGATACTTCGATCGAAGTAGAGTTTTATTTAAATGATAATGATCTAGGAGTAAGTATCGTTAATGATAAAGTTATCTTAGATAAGGGAGAGAGTAAGACGATTCCTTTGGTATTGGAAGGAAATATCCTGGATAGTACCAAGACGATGCTCTATGCTCGCGTTAAGAGTATGACGAATAATGATGATGTTTATCTTATTGGAAATATCAACGTTTATTAAGATATGAATAAGTTATTCATGTCTTTTTTTATAATACGTGGTAATATATTAGTAATAGGTGGTATTATGAAAAAAGTCGTTATCTTTGGAGGAGGTACAGGGCTTTCCCAAATTCTTAAAGGACTAAAGCTATTTCCCGTTGATGTAACGGCAATCGTTACGGTTGCAGATAATGGAAGAAGTACGGGAAAATTACGTAAGGATTTACATATTCCCGCAGTTGGGGATATTTCGAAGGTTTTACTAGCAATGTCGAATGCACCCATGGAAGTAAAGGAATTGATGAACTACCGTTTTAAGGATAGTTCCGAGCTCGAAACACATTCGATTAAGAATTTAATCTTAGCGGCTCTTTTAGATATTAAGGGCGATTTTAAGGGTTCCATTCCGGTCTTAATAAGGATGTTAGATATCAAAGGTAATGTCCTACCGATAACGGAAGAAAATGTTAATCTAATCGGTATAACTAAGGATGGTAAAGAGATTATTGGGGAAGAGAGTATCACGAAGAGTTCTGCTTCGATTGAAAGAATCAAGTATGACCGTGAGATCAAGGTATCAAGCGATATTACGAAAGCTTTAAAGGAAGCCGATCTCATCATCTTTGCTAGTGGTTCTTTGCTGACGAGCATTTCTCCTAATCTGATTATCGATGGCATTACGAAGGCCATTAAGGAAGCTAAGGCCAAGAAGTTATATGTCTGTAACTTGGTAACGCAACCAGGGGAGACCGATGATTTTAAGGTCTCCGATCATATTAAATATTTAGAGAAGTATTTAGGTTCACATACAATCGATGCCGTCATTGCTAATGATGCTAAGATCAGTTCCTATATGGCTAAGAAATATGCATCCCTAGAACAAAAGGATCCTGTTAAATTAGATGAACTTGCTCTAAAAAGAATGGATGTTGAAGTTATCAAAGATAAATTATGGGTTGTTGAAGATAATGTCTTAAGACATGATTCTTTGAAGACCGCTTATTTAATATTTTCTTATCTAATGAAATAAGCACCTAGGTGCTTTTTTCATTATTTTATGATAAAATCCCATTAGGAAGTGAACTTATGGCATCATTTACCAATCGTATTAAAGATGAAATAACGAAGTTAGAAACATCACGTGTTGAATCATCTTCCGAGTTATGTGCATATATCGATACCATTAAAACTCTTAAAGATGGCAGCATGCTTTTATATATCGAAAATGCCAGTGTTGCAAGGCGGATGTTTAATCTTTTAAAAAGATTATATAAGATCAATATTAAATTAACGATTCGTACCCAAAAACGTTTTAATGTTAAAACGATGTATATCTTAGAGATTCATGATAAGATTGAGGAAATCTTAGAAGATGTTAAACTTACGAAGAAACAGATATTGGATTATAGCGATGAAGAAAAAGCTTCGTATATCAAGGGTGTCTTTTTAGCATGTGGTTCCATCAATGATCCTTCTAAGAGTAAATATCATCTGGAACTCTTACTTACGGAAGAAGCGGATGCTAATTTGGTTCATCGTATCTTGAAGTCCTTATCTTTTTCGGCTAAGATTTTAAAAAGAGATAAGGGTTATATGGTATATATTAAGGCATCAGAAGAGATCAGTGATTTCATCAAGATGTTAGGTGCTATTAATTCGTTATTCTATTATGAAGATATTAGAATATATCGTGATCATAAGAATATGGTTAATAGATTAAATAATTGTGAACAAGCTAATGTGGAAAAATCGATGCGTACCTGTAATGAACAATTAAGCAATATCGCTTATTTAAAGGAGCATGATCTCTTGACCCTTTTAGATGAGAAGACCCTTATCGTGATCGAATATCGTGAGAAATATCCGGAAACAACCATGAGTGAACTTGCAGATATCATCTCGATGGAAACGGAAGTAAGGATTACGAAATCAGGTATCAATCATCATTTTCGTAAGATTAAGGAATTAGTTGAAAAACATAAGAATATAAAAAACCAAACCTAGGTTTGGTTTTTAGATGCAATAATTTTATCAACAATACCATATTTCAAAGCTTCTTCAGCATTCATATAATAATCTCTA
>CANQQK010000020.1 GCA_947626015.1 uncultured Bacilli bacterium
AGTGAAACCGTATCTTGTGGACCACAAAAAAACCATCTTTATTACCGCAAATAAATTCTTGTTATTTTCATATTGTTAGGTTATACTATAATGTGATTCGAGGGATTGTATGGGCGATGTTTTAAATTTATTAAAGTCTTTAAATATCCAAGATGAAGAATATTTGGTCATTGCATGTTCTGGGGGACCAGATAGCATGTACTTATTACATATGTTAAAGAAGATGAATTATAATGTCGTATGTGCACATGTGAATCATAAATTTCGTAAGGAAAGTGATGACGAATACGAATTCGTTAAGGATTATTGTTCGAAGATGGATATCATCTTTGAAGGTATTGAATTAGACGGTTATGTATCCGGAAATTTTGAACTCTATGCTAGAAACTTTCGTTATTCGTTCTTTGCTAAGATTATAAAAAAATATCATGCGCGATATCTATTTACAGCGCATCATGGTGATGATTTAATCGAAACCGTATTGATGAGGATTACTAGAGGATCATCTCTAAAGGGTTATTCCGGTTTTTCAACGATTACGAAAAGAGAAGATTATACGATCGTAAGACCTTTAGTATATCTTACTAAGGATGATATTATTAATTATAATAAAGAGGAAGATGTTCCTTATGTCCTTGATTACACTAACGATTTAGATGATTATACGCGTAATCGTTTTCGTCATAAGGTTTTACCATTTCTTAAAGATGAAGATAATATCGTTCATTTAAGATTTTTAAAGTTTAGCAATGATCTAAAGGAAGCTTATAGTTTTATTGAAAGAGTTGTTAATATCTATTTAAAGGATAATTATCATGATAATTGTCTTAATATTAAGGAATTTAAGGAATTAGATCCCTATCTTCAAAGACAGATTATCAATCAGATATTGGTTATTCTATATCCCGATAATCTATATTTGGTCAATGGTAATCATATCGATGAAGTCTTAAAGATTATCTATTCACCAAAACCTAATATAATGTTAGTATTTCCAGGTAATATTATCTTTACTAAGGAATATGATAACATCATTATTAGTAATAAAAAGCGATCTAAAGACGAATATGATTATATCTTAAAGGATGAAGTTATTACGAATTTGGGTAAGATAATGATTAGTTCTAAGGATGATGAAGATACGAGTAATTATACGATTCGTATCAATAGTAAGGATGTATCTTTACCTCTACATATTCGTAATCGTCGTGATGGTGATAAGATGGTTATCAAGAATATGACGGGACATAAGAAGATTAATGATATCTTTATCGATTCTAAGATTCCGGAAAGGCTTAGGGATGAATATCCTATTCTTTGTGATAGCAATGATACCATTATTTGGGTACCAGGGCTTAAGAAAAGTAATTTAGATATTCCAAAAAATGCGGATTATGATATACTAGTAAAGTATGAAAGAAGGAGAGAGACTGATGAATAATAAGACGAAGATAAAACAAACGATGCCTTATGGTATTTTACTCATCGTAATTATTGCGGTATTGCTTATGGCTAGTTTAGGAAACACCAAAGTTAATACTCTTACTTACAATGAGTTGTTAAATGAATTTAGTGAAGGTAAAGTAACGGAAATCGTTACTTCAGAACATGCATCTAGTGGTGTATATTATATTACTGGTAAATTAAAGGATTATGATAAAAATGAGTATTTCAAAGTAAATGCTCCCTTATCAGATACCGTTCAACAAACGATTCTTGCTTATCATAATTTAAATGAATTTAAATGGGAAGTTGAAACCAATCCTGAAAATAATGTTTGGTTATCAGCTCTATTACAAATCGTTTTACCACTTGCTTTGATTGGCGGAATTTCCTTCTTGTTATTTGTTAAACTTAATAATTCTAACAAATCAAGTATGGACTTCGGTAGAAGCAAAGCTCGTCTAAGTGAAGATGGTGGTAAGGTTAGATTTAAAGATGTAGCCGGACTTGAAGAAGAAAAAGAGGAAGTTGCTGAATTGATCGATTTCCTTAAAAACCCTAAAAAGTTCCAAAAATTGGGAGCAAGAATACCTAAGGGTGTCTTGTTAGTAGGTCCTCCAGGAACTGGTAAAACTTTACTTGCTAAAGCTGTTGCTGGAGAAGCTAATGTACCATTCTACTTTATCAGTGGATCTGACTTTGTAGAATTATTCGTTGGTGTTGGTGCTAGTCGTGTAAGAGATATGTTCAAACAAGCTAAGCACAATGCTCCATGTTTAATCTTTATCGATGAGATCGATGCCGTTGGTCGTCAAAGAGGTACTGGTTTAGGTGGTGGCCATGATGAACGTGAGCAAACCTTAAACCAATTATTAACCGAGATGGATGGTTTTGGTGCTAACGAAGGTATTATCATTATTGCAGCTACGAACCGTCCAGATGTTTTGGACCCAGCATTATTACGTCCAGGTAGATTTGACCGTCAAGTTACGGTAAGTTTACCTGATCAAAAGGAAAGACTTGCTATCCTTAAGGTTCATGCTCGTAATAAGATCTTTGCTCCAAGTGTTAATTTGGAAAATATCTCTAAACGTACACCAGGATTCAGTGGTGCTGATCTTGAAAACTTACTTAATGAAGCTGCACTTCTTGCCGTAAGAAGGAATAAGAGTGCTATTGGTATGAGTGAAATTGATGAAGCTACGGACCGTGTTTTAATGGGACCTGCTAAGACTTCAAGAAAGATTACCGAAAAAGAAAAACGTCTTGTTTCTATTCACGAAGCTGGACATGCTGTTATCGGTTTAAAACTAGAAGATGCTAATGATGTTCATAAGATTACGATCATACCTCGTGGTATGGCTGGTGGTTACACTATGATGTTACCTAAAGAGGAAAAGATGGCCGTTACTACTCGTAATGAGTTAATTGCGCAAATCACGGGATTACTAGGTGGTCGTGTTGCTGAAGAATTATTCCTAAATGAGATTACGACGGGAGCTAGTGATGACTTCAAGAAAGCAACTAAGATTGCTAGATCAATGGTTACTGAATATGGTATGTCTGATCTTGGTCCTGTTCAACTTGAAGAACGTAGTGAAGGTGTCTTCTTAGGAAGAGATTATAATAAATCAAAGAACTTCTCTGATGCCGTTGCTCTAGAGATCGACCAAGAAGTTCGTAAGATTATCGATGAATGTTATAAGAAGACGACTAAGATTTTAAAAGAAAATAAGAAGTTAGTTATGTTAATCAGTGATGCCTTAATGGAAAGAGAAACTATTACGAAAGAGGAAATCGAAGAATTGGTTTCAACTGGTCATATAACTGATAAAGAAAATGATGAAGAATTAAAAGAACTTCGTGATGAAGCTAAGGAACTTGGCATTAGAGGTTATACGAAGATGGATGAAGAAGAACTTGAAGAAGCCATCGAAGATGCTAAGAAGGAAGAAGAATCCGAAGAAGAAAGTGACATCAAGGATGAAGATGAAACTTTAGAAGAAGAAAAAAACGAGGATGAAGTTGAAGAATCTGAAGATGATAAAGATTCTAAAGACGATGAAGAATCCGAAGATGAAGAAGATTCTAAAGAAGATGGAGCTTCTGAAGATGATGATAAGAAAGATTCTACTGAAAAGTAGGATCTTTTATGTTATAATTACCATAGGGTGATCCTATGAAGAGTAATGCTGGTGGGGCTAAGGTTTATATTGTTTTAGCATTTGTTATCGTTGTGGCTTTATTGATGATGTTTGTTTTACTCAGTATGGCATCAAATGCGGCTACGAAGAAACCCCATTTTATCCCTACGACAAAGTCTACTACTAAAGCACCAGAACCAATCATTGTTACCAATTTCAGTGCTCCGTTATCACTGATTATTGGAGATTTGGAATTCTTAGGTGATTATGAACATGTCTTAAGATATAGTGGTGCGGAATTTACCTTTAAGTGTCGTGATTATCAAGATGGTAAGTGTTTAATGGGTAGTGCTATTATGGATGTTGGTACTAGTAAAGTTGAGTTATTTAACTATGATAGTGATACCAATAATTATCTTTTAAAAGCTAATGAATATTATATTATTGTTAATGATGATTATATTATCTTAACGATGAATAAAGTATCTAAGGTTTTAGGTCGTGATGGTAAAGAGTTCTTTAATATCGATGATGTTATTACGAAGTATCGTTATAATAATGAAACCTATAATTCTTTATATCCGACGGTTGTTAATAATGAATTTACTTATTATGCTTATAGTAATTCGAAAGTTAAGATTTCTTCCATTAATTTGGTCGATCATAATGAGGTTAAAGTTATCGAAAATATTGCCGGAGCGATTTGTGATTAAAAGAGTAGAAAATACTCTTTTTTATTTATAAATTATTAGTTCTTATGATATAATTATTTATATAGACAAATAAAGAGTAGAAAGCAGTGATTTTATGGCAAGAGTTATTTCTTTGGTTAATCAAAAAGGTGGAGTAGGAAAGACAACAACGAGTATTAATCTATCTGCTTCTTTAGGTAAATTAGGCAAGAAAACGCTTTTGATCGATTTAGATCCCCAAGGTAATACATCTACTGGTCTAGGTATTAATAAGAGTGATATTAAGGGTAGTGTATATGATTGTTTAAATGGATCTATTCCTGCTAAAAAGTCTATTATTAAGACTCGTTTTACTAATCTTTATGTAATGCCATCAACGATCAATCTTGCTGGTATTAATTTTGAACTTATTGAAATGAGTCAAAAGATTCCGGGTTTTAAAATGAACGAACAATTACGTAATGTTTTAGAACCTATAAGAGATAATTTTGATTATATTATAATCGATTGTCCTCCTAGTTTGGAAGTTTTAACAACTAATGCTTTAGTAGCAAGTGATGCGGTTATTATACCAGTTCAATGCGAGTTCTTTGCTTTGGAAGGTATTACGCAATTACTTAATACAATTATTATGACGCAAACGAAGTTAAATCCAAGATTAGAGATTGAAGGGGTATTACTTACATTGCTTGATTCGCGTACCAATCTTGGATTAGAGGTTGTTGAAGAGGTTCGTAGATTCTTCAAAGAGAAGGTCTTTAATACGATTATTCCTCGTTTGATTCGTCTAGTAGAAGCTCCAAGCCATGGAGAACCAATTAATGAATATGATCCTCAATGTCGAGCTGCAGAAGCTTACACTAATTTGGCAAAGGAGGTATTGGAAAGAGATGCCGCAAACAACTAGAAAAGCCTTAGGTAAAGGATTAGAACAATTATTTAGTAGTCAACAAATAGATTTTACTTCCCTTGAAAGGGAAATCGTTGAAAGTACTCCTAAAAATGAAATCGTGGAGATTCCATTGGATGAAATTCGTAGTAATCCATATCAACCAAGAGTTCATTTCAATGAAGAAGCTCTAAAGGAATTAGCTTCTTCCATCGAAGAACATGGAGTATTGGAACCAATCATTGTTAAGAAGGGAATTAAAGGATATGAACTAGTAGCTGGTGAACGTCGTACGAAAGCTAGTTTACTTGCTGGTAAGAAGACGATTCCCGCAATCATTAAGGATTTTGATGATCGGGCAATGATGGAAGTTGCTTTGCTTGAAAATATTCAAAGAGAGGATTTATCCGCTATTGAAGAAGCTAAAGCTATTCGTAATATCATGCAAAAACTTGATATGACGCAAGAAGAGGTTGCTAAGAGATTTGGTAAAAGTCGTAGTTATATTACCAATCTATTAGGGCTTTTAACTTTACCAAAGAGTGTTCAAGATGATGTCGTTGATGGTAAGATAAGCATGAGTCATGCTCGTGTTCTTAGTAAATATAACGATCCGGATAAGATTATCGAATTAGCTAAAAAGATCAAAGATGATGGTATAAGTGTTAGGGAATTAGAGGGTATGAGTCAAACCATTGAAAAGAAGAAACCGACTAAACCAGTCTTACCAAGTGTTAAGAGTACACGTCATCGTATCTATGAAGAAGCGATGCGTGATCTTGTAGGATCTAAGGTTTTAATATCTTCAAATAAGATTACCATTCCTTATGCTACTGATGCTGACCTTGATCGTATTATGGAAATTTTAAATATAGAAATAGGTGAATAAATATGGGGACTACGTTTTTAGATATCGTTTTAAATGCTATTAGAAGCCCACGTTTTATTGTACCCGTTGTAACTATTTTAGTTTCTGGTATAATAGTAAAAGTATCTTCTAATTTGATTCATAAAACGATGAGTAAAAATGTTACATCTATTGAAGCTAAAAAGAGAAACACGATAGCTGCTTTGATTGAAAGTGTTATCAAATATATAATATGGGCGATAGCTTTACTGATCATCTTCAGTAGTTGGGGATTTGATGTATCAAGCTTTGTTGCTGGACTAGGAGTTGCTGGAGTAGTTGCTGGTCTTGCTATTCAAGATGCCCTAAAGGATATCATCATGGGATGTAATATTATCATGGATAATTATTATGTCGTTGGTGATCTTATAAGTTATAATGGTTTTACAGGAGAAGTAATTGAATTAGGTCTTAAGAATACGAAGATTAAAAATGTCGATGGAACGGTTTTAGTTATTGCAAATCGTAATATTTCGGAAGTGCAAAACCTAAGTCAAAAGAAAGCTACGGTATCCGTTACGGTACCAACTAGTTATGATGAAAAGGAAGAAAAGGTTGAAAAGGTTTTAAAGGGTGCGGTTCTAGAAATCGATAAATTACCTTTAGTTACCTCTAAAACCGAATACTTAGGTATCGATAATTTAAATTCTTCTTCGGTTGATTATCTATTACGTGCTCATTGCAAAGCTGGTGATCAATGGGAATTAAAGAGAAAGATTTTAAGCATTGTTAAAAGAGAATGTGATAAGAATAAGATAAAGATTCCTTATAATCAAATTGAGGTTCATCATGAATAAAGATTTTAAATTAAATGATATTGTCGTTATGAAGAAAGCTCATGCTTGTGGAGAGAATAAATGGATGATTACAAGAATGGGTGTTGATATTAAGATTAAATGTCTTAAATGTAATCGTGAGATTATGATGGATCGATTAGAATTTAAAAAAAAGTTAAAAGGAGTTATCGATGAAAAAACTCAAGAAGATTAAAGAAAAAATATTATTGCATCCAATTATGTCCTTTCTATTTTTAACGGCCTTTTTTATCGTTTTAAGTGGTGTCTTGGATCTATTAGATGCTTCGGTTACCTATAATAGAATTAATCCCCGAACAAGGGTATATGAACCAACTTTGGTTACGGTTGAATCCCTATTTAGTTTGAGTGGTCTTAAATATATCTTTTCTAGTACGGTATCCAATTTCGTAAGTTTTACCCCTTTAAGTACTTTGCTTATTGTTTTAATAGGTATTGGTATTATGGATAAAAGTGGTTTTTTAGATACGATGTTTTTCTTACTTACGAAACATCTTGCAAAGAATAAAGTGACATTTATCTTTGTATTGATGTGTATCTTAGCTACTATAACTGGTGATTTGGCTTTTGTGGTCTTTATACCTTTAGCGGCCTTATTATTTAAATATGGTAAGCGTAATCCGATGGTAGGTATCGTAACCGCTTTTGCGGCGTTATCCCTAGGATATGGGATTAACTTGGTATTCAGTAGTGTAGATTCATCACTATCAACATATACGGTCTTAGCAGCAAGAGACATATCTATCGGTTATAAGATTAGTAGTATGGGTTACCTTTATATCATGCTTATTGCGACGATCATTAGTGCGGGTATTATAACCTATATTACGGAAGCTATCATTGCTCCTTCCATCGGTAAGTATGAAGTTGAAGAGGAAGAAGTTATCGAAGATAAGGAAAAACTTACTCGTCGTGAATTACGTGGACTTATTATTGCCGGTTTTGGAGCACTTATTTATCTTTCGATATTTATCTATAATATAATTCCGAATGTTCCTTTTGGTGGTAATCTATTGGATTATAGTCAAGCTCGTTATATCGATAAGTTATTCGGATATGATTCATTTTTCAATAATGGTTTCGTTTTCGTAATTACCTTCTTCTTTGTCCTTGTTGGTCTTCTATATGGACTTGGTACTAAGGAGATTAAAAACCATCGTGATATCTGTGATGCTTTATCACATTCTCTTGATGGTATTGGTAAGGTCATCGTTTTGTTATTCTTTGCGAGTATCTTCTATAATATCTTAAGATATACGAATATTGGTTTATTGCTAACAGCATATATTACCAATCTCTTTGATGGTATTAACTTTGGTGGTATTCCATTGATCATTGTCGTTATCCTTATTGGTATGGTTACAACACCTTTATCACCAGTGTTCTTAAATCGCTGGATGATCTTGAGTGGTACGATCGTACCAAAGATGATCACCAATGGTTTTACTCCTGAGTTTGCTCAACTTTTATTCTCCGTAGGTTCAAGTTTAACCTATGCCATAACTCCAGCTATGGCGTACTTCGTTATCTATATCGCCTTTATGGAAAAATATGATAAGGAAGGTATTGGTTTAACCAAAGGAATAAAGTATATGATGCCATATACCTTAGCGATCAGTGCGATGTGGATCGTCCTTATCATAATATGGTATTTGGTCGGTTTACCATTGGGTGTTCAAACGCTGGTTGTAGCTTAAAAAGATTTTTGTTTAAAAATCTTTTTTTATTTGTAAAACATATCAAAATGTGATACGCTATTAATAGAATAGAGAGTGTGTATGATATGAGCAAGTTACATGATAGTATTAAAGTCTCAGCTGTTGAATTTTGGGAATTTATATTTGTTATAGCATTTGCTTTATTTAACTTCAATTTGATAGCATGGGGCATCAATATGGGCCAAGAGATGAACATCTTTACAGGTGGAAAAGTCTTGGATTATTTCATCATCTTAACCGGTGTTTATTTGGTATCAACCTATGAAAAACTTAAGGAGAAGAAGACCAAAGATATTTCAACATTTAAGTATGTCAGAGAACAATTGGTAAATTATTATCCGACGATTCTTTTAGGAGTTTTACTAGTCTTTGTGGTTCGTGTTGCCATCGGTAATCCCGGAATCGTTCGTATACCAACATTGGTAGTAAATTCTTTGATGGAATTACTTGGTTTATCACAATTTGGTTTGGTCGGTTATAGTTTAATACCTTCAACGGAAGCATTGAATGTTGCTATGAGTAGTGGTTCGATCAATGTATTATGGAATGAACCATTGAGTTATCTTTCAGCAATGATTATTGGTGGTATGATCCTTTTCTATGTTTTATCTAAGAATGAAGAATTATTTAAGACGATTGTATGTCCATTAGTTATCCTTATCGGTTATAGTACCCTTGGTTTGATAGATAGTTATATATCTGTTGCTCCAAGTATCTTTAATCTATCATCTTCATTAGTAAGATGTTTTGCTGGATTAGCATTAGGTAGTTTATTATTCTATGTTGTTAAGTATTTTAAATCGAAGAAATATAATAAATATAATCGTTTGTTATTAACCTTAATAAATCTATTATTCATCGTTTATTTCGTATGGTCATTTATCTATGGTAATGATTGGAATGAATTATTAAATATCTTATTCATCATGCCATTTATGTTTATTAATCTTTTAGGTGAAGATTACATCTCTCATCTATTAGATTCTCGTTTCTCAGTATATTTAGGTCAAATATCATTATATATGTTTGCATCACATATAGCATTCGTATATTTAGTACCTCATCTATTCCCAAGCTTAACCTTTGGTACGATGAGTTTGGTATTCCTATTATTCTGCTTTATATGGGCGAATATCATGTATGTCTTTGATGCCAATGTTATAACTCCATTATTTAGAACTAAGAAATAGCATTTTTGCTATTTTTCTTTTGCTATTTTATAAAGTATGTTATAATTTATTTAGTACTAGAAGGAGGTAATGGTATGAAGAGGTTTGCAAAGTTTATACTTGTGCTATTAGTTGTCTTACTTCCTGTATTAGGTGTAGATGCAGCGAAGAAAAAAACAACGACCACAACAACATCAACAACAGCTGCTGGTAGTAAAGTTAATTTCTATATCTTCTATGGTTCTACTTGTCAATTCTGTGCAGCATTGCATGAATATGTAGCAGAATTACAAAATGATCCAACGATCAATTATATGTTTGAAGTAGTTGATTACGAGGTTTGGGGCGATAAGAAGAATAATGAACTTATGGTTGCCATAGCTGATGAGATGAATTATACGATAAAAGGTGTACCTATCTATGTTATTGGTGATGAGATCTATGGTGGATATGAAGATACCGATAGCTATAATAATACCATCAGAACTGCTATTGAAAAAGCTTATAAGGAAAAGAGTAAAGATGTAGTTGCACCAATTGCGGAAGATGTATTATCGGGAGCAAGAAGTTTATCCGAATCCAATAAGAATAAAATAGTGGGTTATGTTATATTAGGTGTAACGGTTGTAGCAATTATTGCTATCGTCTATAGTAAGAAGACGACCACATATTACTATGATGATGAGGAAGAAGAAACAACCGAAAAAGAAGAAGTAGTTAAGAAGACATCAACAAAGAATACAACAACAAAGAAAAAGAAAAAACAATAAGAAAAGGATTTAGGTTAACTAAATCTTTTTTTTATTCATAAAATAAGTTATAATGTTAGAGCAAACCGAAAGGAGTGATGTTATGGAACCTAGTCAGTCGAATAATGAAGATTTAATAATATCACAAATGGAGGTTGGAAATGTTAGAAAGAATTTTAGATTTAATAAATGATAAGAATTATCATGAATTAAAGAAAGTTATTAATGATACTAATGCTATTGATTTAGCAGAGATTTTAGGAGAATTAGAACCCGAATATTTGGTTAAGGTATTTCGTCTTATCGGCAAGGATAAAGCTGTTGATGTCTTTGCGGAATTGGATATCGATGTGGCATCTTCTCTTCTTAAAACATTAACGAATAAAGAAGCTACTAATCTAATCGATGAAATGCCTGCTGATGATGCGACCGATATCTTAGAAGAGATGCCCGCTAATTTGGTCGATAAGATTTTAAAAGGGGTATCTAAGGAGACGAGAGGAGATATCAATCGTCTTTTGCAATATGCTCCTTCTTCTGCTGGTTCTATAATGACGGTTGAATATGCCGAATTAAAGAGTGAATTATCGATCAGTGAAGCTATCGAAGTTTTAAGAAATGAAATCGAAGAATATGAAACCATCGATAGTTGTTTCGTTGTCGATTCTAAAAGAAAGATTCTTGGTAAGGTTTTCCTTAAAGATTTATTGTTTTCCGATAAAAAGAAGAAAATAATCGATATCTGTGATCAAGATTTGCAATATGTAAATACCTATACCGATCAAGAGGAAGTTGCTAGTATCTTCCAAAAATATAATTTAAATGTCTTACCAGTTGTTGATAGTGAAAAAAGACTGGTTGGTATTATTACCATTGATGATGTCGTCGATGTTATCGAATCCGAAGCTACTGAGGATATGAAGAAGATGGCGGCGATCATTCCCGTAGATAAACCCTATGATAAAACGAGTGTATGGGAGACTTTTAAGTCCCGCATACCTTGGCTTTTGCTTTTGATGATATCGGCAACATTTACGGGTAAAATCATTCAAGGATTTGAAGCCCAACTTGCTAGTCAAGCCATTCTTACCGCTTTTATTCCGATGTTAATGGACACGGGTGGTAATGCTGGTGGACAATCAAGTGTTAGTGTTATTCGTGCACTTTCCTTAAACAATATCGAATTTAAGGATATCTTTAAGGTTGCTTTCAAGGAGATTAGGGTAGCTGTTTTATGTTCCATCGTCTTAGCTATCTGTAATTTCATCAAGATGATTACGATCGATAAGGTTTCAACGATGATTGCTTTTACCGTATGTCTTACTTTAACGATTACGATCATTATTGCGAAGTGTATTGGCTCAATGCTACCAATGATTGCTAAGAGACTTGGCTTTGACCCGGCAGTTATGGCAAGTCCTTTTATTACAACTATCGTTGATGCTTGTAGTTTAATCATCTATTTTACTCTAGCAACAACGATCTTAGGTTTATAGTTTACTGGACACCAAAGAAAATAAGTGCTATTCTTAATATATAAATAATTATCGAATTATTTAATAAAATATCTAATGGAGGAATTATGGAGAAAAAATTTTATGCTAAAGTCTTTGGTTGGTTGTTTATCGGCTTACTATTGACGTTTGGTGTTGGTTTTATGGCAAGTGTCTATGAACCATTGTTATTATTTGTTGCGGAAAACTGGGTGTTATTTTTAATCGCTCAAATCGTTTTGTGTATTGTCTTTTCCGTACGTATTGGTAAGATGAGTCCCAATGTAGCAAAAGCTCTATATTTGGGTTATACATTGCTTACTGGAGCAACCTTTGGTGGGTTATTTATTGCTTATGAGATGAGTTCGATTATCTTCATCTTCTTAGCAACATCAATTATCCTTGGAGTCTTTGCTTTGATAGGTTATCGTACCAATGTTGATTTAAATAAGATGGGTACCTATCTATTGATGGGCTTATTAGCAATCATCATCTTAGAGATTATCAATATCTTCTTAGCTAATAGTAGTTTAGATATAGGTCTTTGCATCTTAGGTATTATCATTTTCATTGGTTATATTGCTTTCGATATGCAAAGAATTAAACATTTTGCTACTAGCGAAAGTGAAAACCTTGCTGTATTAGGTGCTTTTGAATTATATCTTGACTTTATCAATATCTTCTTAGATCTATTGAGATTATTTGGTAATAGTCGTGATTAAGATACTTATATAAGTATCTTTTTTTATGTAGTTAATCAGGGAATATTATTGTATAATATAAATATAGAGAGAATGAGGGGCATATGCGAAAGAATATACTTACAATAACTTGGATAATATTTCTAATCATTATCGCTTTAGTAAGTTTTAAGTATGAAAGCGATTCCTTTAATAATAACGTTCCGTATGTTTCTTCAGTTGTTGGTTTAGAAACTATCGATATGGAGATGAATGTTAATCAAGATGATAGTATCGATGTAAAGGAACAATTTACCTTTAATTTGGTTGAAGGAGTTCCCTTTGATGGTATTAAAGTAAATCTACCTTTAAAGGATAAGATTAACGAACGTCGTAATTTAAAGTTAAGTAAGATAAGTAGTAACGACGTTTCCATCGATCAAAGGAAAAGATTTAACTATATTGAAGCTCATCTAGGAAAGAACAATGAAAAGATGGCTCCTGGTTTATATACATATACTTTAAATTATCATTATGATTTAGGTAATAATGATCGTCTAATATATAAGGTCTTAGATAATCTATATGATACCGATATCTATAATTTAAAACTAGTCGTTAATCTACCAGATAAAATCGATGATAGTAAGGTTAAATTTTTAAGTGATGGGGAAGATGTTACAAACAGAGTAAGCTTTGGAATCGAAGATAAAGTTTTAAGAGCCTCATTTGCTGATTTTATCTTAAAACAAGATTTAGTAATCGACATCGATATGGAAGGTATATTTAATAAGAGTACGAAAACAGATGGATTTATCGGTATGATTCTATTAATTATAATTGCTTTAGTAGCTATTGTTTTATTGGTATTAAGTATCCTTAAACATCGAAAAAGTAAGAGTAAGAAAGATATCTATAATCATGATATGCGTTGTTTACTTGCTACTTTATTCTTAACGGTGTTATTAATGTTTACATATTTATTCTTTAATGATTTAGCTGCTAATTTACAAATGTTATTCTATATCGATTATGGTATTATCTTCGTTTGTGGTTTAGCTTTGATATTAAGACTTAAAATTAAATGATGTGGATTATAAAAATCAAAGAAAAATATACTGTGGATTTATAAGAGTTGTAAGTTATTATATGAAGACATATCATATTTATATGAGGTGAATTAGAATTATGATTAATATTAAAATAGATTCAAGACAAGTAAAACCAGGAGATACCTTTGTGGCAATCAAAGGTGCTACGGTTGATGGCCATAGCTTTATTGATCAAGCAATAGCTTCTGGTGCTACAAAAGTGGTAATCAGTGAAGATCGCGATGTCAGTGTTGAAAAGCTAGTCGTTGATGATACTTCAAAATGGTTAACGGAATATATCAGTAGTGAATATCAAGATGCTGTAAATGAGTTAAATATCTTAGGTATTACGGGTACTAATGGTAAGACTACAACGGCTTATTTAACCTACCAATTTCTTAATAAGTTAGGAAGTAAGACAGCTTATATTGGTACGATAGGTTTTTATATCCCCGATGAGGATGTTATCGAATTACCTAATACTACTCCTAATATTCTCGATTTATATGATTTACTTTTAACTGCTAAAGAACATGGTTGTAAAAATGTTATGATGGAAGTTAGTAGTCATTCTCTAGATCAAGAGCGTGTTAAAGGACTTAACTTTAAAATTGCGGCTTTTACTAATTTAACCCAAGATCACTTAGATTATCATAAGACGATGGAAAATTATTTAAATGCTAAGATGTTAATCTTAAAACAATTAAAGGGACCAATGATTATTAATGTTGATGATGAAGTAGCACCACAATGGATGAGTGCTTATGAGAACTCTTTATCATTAGGTTATAATGGTGAAGATTATAAGATATGTGATTATCATGATACAGATAAAGGTACACATCTTAAGTTTATGGTTAAGGGAAAAGAGTATGAAGTTGATACCAATCTTCGTAGTCGTTTCAATGTTTATAACTATTTAACGAGTTTAGCATTCGTTAATAATATGGGTTATAGTGTAGAAGAGATTATCGAAGCAACTAAAGATATCTATCCACCAAGAGGTCGTTGTGAACAAATACCGGTTAAGGGTGGAGAAGCCGTAATTGATTATGCTCATACACCAGATGCTGTTTTAAAGATTGTTACAGCATTCAATGAGAATAAAAAGGGTCGTGTCATTACTGTAGTTGGTTGTGGTGGTGATCGTGATGCTAAGAAGCGTCCAATCATGGGCCAAATTGCTACCGATAATTCTGACTTTGTAATCTTCACTAGTGATAATCCCCGTACTGAAGATCCAGAAGCTATTCTTAAGGATATCTTAGCAGGTGTTAAGAAGGATAACTATATTAAAGTAACCGATCGTCGTGAAGCTATTAAAGAAGCTTTGGATATGATCGAAGATAATGATGTCGTTTTAATCCTTGGTAAAGGACATGAAGATTATCAAATCGTTGGTCATACGAAACATCATTTAGATGATCGTGAAGAAGTAATGAATTATATCAATGAAAACTCCAATTAGTTGGAGTTTTTTTTAGTGTTAATCACTTGTTTTTCTTCTTCCCTTAATGACATTTATAAAGTATACTTATAATAGAGTTAGGTTGTGATAGTGTGAATAGTAATGATAATGATACAAATAATTTAGGAGTAACTCCTAATCCTGTAACACCACCTCCACAAGGTAGTGTTGATCCTGTGAGTCCAACACCAACAGCTCCAGTAGCTTCAGCACAGACTGCTCCAGTTACTCCGGTAGCACCAGAAACTCCAGCACCTGTAAGTCCTGGAAGTGTTCCTCCTTCAACACCTGAAGGTAAGGATGATAAGAAGAAGTTAATTATCATTATCGGTGTTGTCATTTTACTAGTTATTGTAGTTGTCTTAATCGTTTTAAGTAATACTAGTAATGATGATAAAAACATTAGTAACAGTACGAATAATAATTCTTCTAATTCTAGTAGTGAATCTTCTGATAATGATGATTTAGATGTTGAAGAAGATAATAAAGATTCCGATGATAATGGTACTAGTACTAATAATGATAATAAAGATAAGAAGACCATCTATTTATATAATGTAAAAAGTGAATATGGTGATCAATTGGATGCTTATTTTGCTACAAGAAAAGATAGTGACACTTTCAAATATGAATTACTTTCCACTTATGAATGTAAAAGTGAATGTTTGATGAATGTTACTTCTGATCGTGATGATGATGGTAATAGAATGCAAGCCATTGTTATTAAAGATGGTAAAGTTTTCTATGAATACGATGTAAATTCTAAAAAATATAATGAATTTAGCATCGATAAAACTATCGAAATTGATGATTACACTTTTGCATATAATGATAAATTTATTATCGGATATTCAACTAATGAACTTAGTGCTACTCAAAACGATGAATTTTCTACGGCAATATTTACTAAGGAAAAGGTATCTGGAGTTACTACTTATGTTGAATATTATTATTATACCAGTCGTGATCTATTAAAAGAAAGTCTTTCTATTTTCGATAAAAAATATGATGATTATCAAATTTATCAGTTCTATAAAGGTTCATCAAAAATTGCTGAAAATAAGGTTGATAAAACATCTTTGTTACTAAATGTTACATATAATGAAAACTATTTAGTAGTTACTTCATCTTTAAATGAAAGTTTTATTGTTAGCAACAATGGTAAAGTTCAAGTTAATACTTCTAAATATAACTATGTAATTAAAGATGGTAAGTTAGCAGTTATTAATGAAAAAAATGGCATTGATTTATATGATGCCGATAAAAAAATTAAGACTTATGAAGCCGATGATCCAAGAGTAGTTACACAAGGTTATGGAGCTTATATCAAAGATCACAAATTAATAATAATTGATCTATTTAGTGGAGAAGAATTACATGTATTTGATAATATAAGTGATAACTTAGTTATGAAAGATTATAAATATGCTAGATCTTTCTTTTATGATAGTTATTTTGATCAATTAAATGTCTTTTTAGAGGATACCAAAAAGGAACATGAAAATAATCGTGCTTATGGAACTAACTATTCTTATAATATTAAAACTAAAGAGGTTAAAGTTAATACCAAAGCATCTGCATTTGCTTCTTAATGAAAGGATGGTTAGACCATTCTTTTTTGTATAATCAATGCCAATGTTATAGGTAAAAATATTGCAAATAGATTGTCAATAATTTATACTTAAAATGGATGATAGGAGTTTTAACATGGAAACAGATTATGAACGACTTAAAAAACAAGGTTATATTGAAGAAGAGATCAATGTTGCGTTAGATAATATGACACATGTTGATGTTACTTCAGCTCCATTAGGGCCAGGAAGACAAGATAAGGGGACATCTGTTACTAATAGTGCAGGTGTTCAAAGTAGAACGAGTAATGTTATGTTAGGTTATAATAAACGTAATATACAACTTCCTAATGGTCAATATGTCAGTCTTGATGAAGTTATTGAAGCTTTAAATAAATGTGTTAGAGAAAATTCGGAAAATAAAGTTATTATATTTAGAAAAACGGGTAAACGAGTAGATGTTAGTGATCTATCGGCAGGAGTAAGAGAGTGTTTAAGTCAAGGACCAGGATTTAATGTCAAAGGACAAACACCGAAGATGAATTATCCTGCTCATGAATATGTTATTAAAGGTGATCAAGCTAAACGTGTTTTGATGGGTAAAAAGGTTCAACTCGATAATGGTGAGTATGTTCTTTTAGAGGATTTATATAAAGCTGTTGCTGATTATGTCTATATGGTAGAACC
>CANQQK010000021.1 GCA_947626015.1 uncultured Bacilli bacterium
ATCAGTTCACAGATACATATACCCGGTATGATGTAATCGATAATAATACTGCTTTTAATCCAGTAATACCATAAGAGCGATATGACGATTAATAATAATCCATACTTCCCTAGTAAACTTAAGATATTCTTCCGATTCTTTAAGGTAAAATGAACGATAATATAATTTGTTAAGAGAATACCCAATATGAGATAGGTATACTTTAAAATCCCAAAGAAATAGATTTCAATAAAGGAAGAAAGGATAAGAACAACGATGGAACAAAATAAGATATATTTCATAACCAATACTAAAGCTTTAGAGCGTTTATTATCAGGAAATACTTCATCATATTCACTACCTACTAAACGATTTTGACACAAAGGACATAAACGATATTTAGTATTGAAGTTGATATGACAATTATTGCATCTCTTCATCTAATCCACCTCACTAACATTGATCAAGATATCAGGGGTATCTTTAGCAAGATAATTAAAGAAGTTTTTGATAATCTCGTTATGCTTGAAGATCGAAGATACCCCAATCGATAGATCATTCTTAAAAGAACAGATCGTAATATTAAAACTTGGAGTTGAAGTTAAAACATTAACGTTTTCGATATAACCTTCAAGCTTTTTGGGAAACTCTACCTTACCAACATTCGACATACAACTGCTCGACATCTTAATGCTCAATAAATCAGCGATATTTAAGACGATATTCTTAACAAAGATCGGTGTTATACGACATAAAATATTGCGTTCCAAAGACATCATTAGATTAACTCTTTTGATGAGTTCCTCTTTCGTTAAATTTTTCTTTAATTGTTCATTAACGGATTTGATGATATCCTTTAAGGTATCATCTCGAGATTTAAATTGATAACTTACGGAAGTTAAACCAAAATAATTCTTAGAAGATGATGATTTAAAGTAATTACGTAGATCAACAGGAATATCGATTCGAATGGTCTTCTTAAGTTCATCTTCTCTTAAAACATCTTTGAAGGAATAGATTAAAACACTGGTTAGATATGTTGTTAAAGTAGCATCATATTCATGAGCTTTCTTTAAGATGCTACCAACATCCATATGCGCTTCCAAATACGCAATACCATGATGATATTTAGGAGCATGATAGTTATAGATATTCTTAACCTTATCCTTATTTCTTTTAACCTTTTGATAATATTTTTCAAAACTATCTTCACTTTTCTCCGTACTTGAAGAGTTGGTAGATAGATCAATCTTTAAATCATAACGAAGACGAAGATACTGACTTACTAACATCTTAAAGAAATCGATACTTCCCCTACCATCCGTTACGATATGGGATATTTCAAAATTGATTCTTTTTTTATAATAGCTCACGCGATATAAGAAATCATTAGCACTATTATATAATTTATAACAGATTGGGGTATTCTCTTGTGTAACTCGGTAAACACGACTACATTCATCGAGATAATACCAAAATAATCCTCTTTTTAAATTGACATTGAAATAAGGGAATACTTCGATCGCAGCTTCTAGGGCATCTTGAAGGATAGCACTATCGACTTCTTCTTTTAAAGTTACCGAATAGCGAAATACCTTCGGAGCTTCTCTATCAGCAAGAGATGCATAAAATTTACCTACATTATCCAGTTTATACCATTTCTTTTTACGCATATTATTCCCTCTTCTTAATTATATAGATATTATATCATGATTATTGTGTTATATTAATAAAAAAGGAGGAACTATGAAAAATATTGAGATGCGTTTGCATGAAGAACCATTCATGTTAATCAAGAATGGTATTAAAGATATCGAATATCGTTTAAACGATGAAAAAAGAAAAGATATTAAAGTTGGTGATACGATTACTTTCTATAAAAGACCAGAAGAAAAAGAGATGATTAAAGTTGAAGTCATTGAAAAAAGAGAATATAAAACCCTTTTAGAGATGTATGAAGATACCTTTGATCGTTATCTATATCAAAACTATAAAACACCAGAAGATGCTGTATTAGATACTCCATATTATAGCGAAGATGAAGTAAAAAAGTATGGATGTGTTGCTATCATCTTTAAAAAGATATCTTAAATACAAAAACCTCTAAGATAATTTAGAGGTTTTATTATTGGCATAATTTTAGTGTTTCAGCAAAGATATCATCATTCATTTTAATCATAATAGGACCTAACCCAGGAATAGTAACATAACCACCTTCGATTAATCTTAATTCGGTAGTTGTTCCATCTTCTAACCTAATATAGATATGCCCTTGAACATCACGTTCATAGATATCTTCTAAAGAATCAACCTTGATAAAAGAACTTTGAGATAATACTTCTAAAAAGGTATTAAATTTATCTAAATCCTTAAACTCATGATAGATTGCTTCGGTTTCATAGTTCCAATTATCGTGGGTACGGTAAGTTACCCTTTCGATGTTACCTAAGATATGTAAACGCTTAGTGATTAAATCAGCACCAGTATTGAGACCAATACCATCATAGTTATCCAAGAGTTGGATCCATTCCCCATCTTCATCAGTTCCATAGATACCTAGACGAAATTCTTCATCATAACCTTTGATCTTATAAACTTCACCATCATAAAGAGATGCAAGCTCTTGTTGTGAATCGGCATATTCGCTTAAAATTTCCTTGGTCTTACCGATATGATAGCCAAGCAAGGCCTTACCTTCTTTTAAAGTTGAACCACTAAACTTTAAAGATGCGGTATAAACATGCTCATGATATACCAAAAATCCTAGCATGTCGGACATACCATCACTCTTACTAAGGTCGATATCATCCGTATAAATAGCATAATTTCCTAATTTTATAACTTCCTTAGGTGACTTATACATCGTACTAAAAATACCGATACTGATAATAAGCGTAATTACCCCAACACTTAGGATAACCTGACGTTTTTTCCTTCTTTCTTTAAAATAAATATCGCGACGATTAAGTAAACTTTTGACCATTTCTTCACTACTCTTCATCATTTAATCCCTCCTCTTCCATTTTCGATTTCAATGATTGCTTGGCTCGATACAAAAGATTTTTTAACTGACGATCACTTTTCTTCATAATGAGCGATACTTCCTTATGCGAGAATCCTTCAAAATAGATTAACCATAAAACATTCCGGTAATCTTCATTAAGGCTTTGCATCAATCGGTGAATGGTAAGTTTTCTTTCTTCCTTTAAGTAACTCTTCTCAAGACTGGTTTCGATTAACTTATCGGATTTAACTTCCTCAACAGGTGTATGAAGCATTTTCGAATTATGTCGGATGTAATCAATAGCTACATTTCTTCCAATGGCATAAAGCCAAGACTTAAAACTACTCTTACCGGAATACCTTGGTCTTTTAGTAATGAGACGAAAAAAAGTATCTTCTACTAAGTCTTCCGCAAGATGAATATTTTTTACATAGCTATTTAAATAAAGAATAAGGCCGTCTTTATATTCGGAAACAATATCGATTAAAGCATCATCATGACCATCTAAATAATCTTTATAATATTTAGCACCACTATCCATCATTATCTCCTTTCTCTATTAATTAGTCGTTTTAACTAGCCAAAAGTCTCACTATAAAAAAAGAGATTTATAAAAAATCTCTATTTAACTAATTCATCACAGATAAGACTTGCAAGTTCAGTTGGATTCTCGACCGATAATCCTTCGATCAATCTAGCTTCAGCATAAAGAATTTTCGAAATACGTTTTAACTCTTCCTTATCTTTCTTATATAGATTTAGAAGTTTATCGGCAATCTTATGGGATACATTGATCTCTAAGACTTTCTCGGCCTTTATTTGTTCATCAGTTGGCATCGCATTGATGACCTTTTCCATCTCAATCGTAACATCACCAGCACTGACCAAACATACCGGATGATTCTTTAAACGATTAGTGAAACGAACCTCTTTAACATCACCAATAGCATCCTTCATGACTTCAAACATCTCTTTGGCATCTTCATTTTTCTTATCTAGTTCCTTCTTTTCTTCTTCACTAGATAAATCGATATTCTCCTTAGAGATATTTACTAACTTTTTATCCTCATAGGTACCAATTGTTTGTAAGACGAATTCGTCCATATAATCAGTACAATAAAGGATTTCATAGTTATGTTCCTTAAATGATTCAACTTGTGGTAGTAAATCAATCTTATCGATCGTTTCACCACATACATAATAGATACTATCTTGATCTTTATCCATATGATCAACATATTCTTTTAAAGATATGTTCTTCTTTTCCTTAGATGAAGTAAAGATTAATAAATCTTTTAATTTATCCTTATTAACTCCAAAGTTATCATAAACACCATATTTAATTTGGGAACCAAAGGCTTTAAAGAACTTCTCATACTTTTCACGATCATTTAAAAGTAGATCTTCTAATTCTTTAGTAATCTTATTTTCAATCGATTTAGCAATGGTCTTTAAGGCATTATTTTGTTGTAAGATTTCCCTAGAAATATTAAGTGATAGATCTGGTGAATCAACAACACCTTTAACAAAACTATAATAATCTGGTACTAAGTCCTTACACTTTTCCATGATAAGAACACCATTAGAATATAGTTGTAAACCTTTTTCATAATTCTTGGTATAGAAATCATATGGAGCATGACTGGGAATAAATAATAAGGAATTATAACTTACTAAACCTTCAGCTGAAGTATGGATAACGGCAACTGGTTCCTCATAATCGAAGAATTTATCAGAATAGAATGTATTATATTCTTCATCCTTAATCTTATCTTTTTTACGTTTCCATAGTGGAACCATATCATTGATAACTTCTTCTTCGATCTTGGTTTCATACTCATCCTTACTACCCTTTTTAAGTTCACTATGAGATACCTTCATTCTAATTGGATAAGTAATATAATTAGAATATTTACGAATCAAGTGTTCCATCTCATGATCATGTAGGAACTCAGAATAACTATAATCATCGGTATCGGCTTTTAAGGTTAAGGTAATATCGGTACCGTATTCTTCCTTTTCACATGGTTCAATGGTATAACCATCGATGCCTTCAGATACCCACTCATAAGCCTCATCACTTCCATAAGCCTTACTCTTAACTTCAATACGATCTGCTACCATGAAAGCACTATAGAAACCAACACCAAATTCTCCGATGATATCGATATCTTTCTTATGTTTATTTTCCTCTTTAAAGACATTAGAACCGGACTTAGCAATGGTACCTAAGTTATTTTCAAGTTCATCCTTTGTCATACCAATACCATTATCAGATATCGTAATGATTCTGTTTCCTTCATCCATAGAAATATGAATACCAAACTTCTTCTTATCGACTTTAATAGAATCATCAGTTAATGATTTATAATGTAATTTATCGATAGCATCACTAGCATTAGATATTAACTCTCTTAGGAATATCTCTTTATTTGTATAGATGGAATTGATCATTAAATCCATCAATTTCTTTGATTCTGCTTTAAATTGCTTTTTTGCCAAAATAATCTCCTCCTTATAATGATTAATTTTGCAATCTATGAATCACTACAATTAAATTATATAACTCTCTTATTAGCACTGTCAATAGTTAAGTGCTAATTTTATCTTATAAAAAAAACTTATGAAGTTTTTGTCTCTTTAAGATTTTGTTTCATAAGTTTTTCAACAGTTTTATATAGTTTATCATTGGCTTCCTCTAAGGACATATCATTAACTTTAAAGGGTTTACCAAAACGGACCATCAAATTCTTACTACGAAATTTATAATCTCCAGTAATTCCAAAAGGTACGAGATATGAATCGGTCTTTTGGGCCATACTTACTGCCCCAAACTTAAATGGTAAAAGGAAGGCATCGGTCTTATTACGGGTTCCTTCAGGAAATAAACCTAAGGCATTTCCCGATTTTAAAACCTCTAAGGCTTGCCCCTTGGCATCCTCATCATGAATGCTTCGATTTACAGGAATACAACCAGTACCTTTAAAGAACCAACAGGTCTTAGCACTATCGAAGTATTCCTTCTTCGCCATATAGGTAATAAAACGTTTGGTTGAAATTACCGCATGAAATTGATCGAAGAAATTCACATGATTACCAACGATAAGAATGGAACCATCTTCGGGAATATTTTCCTTACCAATAATCGTGGGATTAAAATAGAATTTAAATAATGGTGTTAAAAGAAACTTCCCAAAACGATATAGAAAAGGTGCTTTATTCATCGTCATCAACTCCTGTATCATTTTGTAAGGCCACAAAGTCGACCTTACCTAATTTGGTCTTTGGAAGTTGTTTTCTAAAGACAAATTCACTAGGTACCATATATTTAGCTAAGTTTTTCTTACAATATTCCTTGATATTATTTTTAACAAATAAACTATGTTTACCATCCTTTAAGACGATGAAGGCTTTCGCAACTTGTTGCTTATAAGGATGTGGAATACCAACAACGGTACATTGAAGGACATCGGGATGACGTTCGATGACTTCTTCGATATGTGATGGATAAACGTTATAACCACTCGTGATGATCATGCGTTTTAATCTGCCTTCATAGAAGATGAAACCATCTTCATCCATATAACCTAAGTCTCCTGTATGTAACCAAATATGGCCATCATCATGGATTTGTAGAGCGGCATTGGTTTCCGTTTCATTATTTAAATAACCCATCATGAAGGCTTGGGAATGGATAACAATCTCCCCAACTTCCCCATACTTCTTGGTCTTACGGGTAGCTGGATCGATAATCTTAACATAGTTCCCTGGTAAAGGGACGCCAATCGAACCACTCTTATTAACATCATTATGAGCAAGCGTTACGGCAGCTAAGGCTTCGGATAAACCATAACCTTGGGTAATCTTAGCTTTCGAATTATGTTCACGCAAGTAATTATTGACTTTATCCTCTAAGGCTTTTGGTAAAAGGTCGCCACCACTAATAGCGTATTTAAAGAACGATAAATCGAGATCGGGTTCATTTTTATTACTAATCAAAGCTTCAAAAAGCGTTGGTACGCCTAAAACAACAGTTGGACGGGTTTTCTTAAATAAGGTATCAAACTTTTTCGAATCAAAAGTTGGTATCAATATCGTATAGCAACCTAAAGTTAACGGAGTGTGCATACAAACGGATAACCCAAAGCCATGGAAGTTTGGCATGATGGCAAGACAGCAGTCTCCAGGACCTAAGTGTAAACAGATATCCCCCGTTTGTTTAGCACCTAAGATAAAGGCACGGTTTTGAATAACAACATTTTTAGGGGTTCCACTTGTCCCTCCACTATGGATGATAACTGCTGGGGTATCCTTGCTATAACGCTTATATTTAAGTTCCTCTTGGAACCAAGATAAACGCATAAACTTAGCAAAATTCATATAACGACGATTGCTCTTCGGATATTTTTTAAATTTACCGATTTGACTAATCTTATAAGCACTCCCCATAAGAGGATTCATCGAATCACCAGCTGATACAAAGATGACATATTCGACATCTGTATCCTTAATAATATTTTCAATCTTATTATAATATAGATCGATCATCACCAAAATCTTACTCTTTGTCGAGGTCAAACTTTCCTTGATCTCTTCTTCCGCTGATAATGGATGAACCATATTTGCAATCGCCCCTAACTTATTTAGGGCATATAAAGCAAATAAGGCCTCAGGAACATTCGGAAGACAAATCGATACGATATCACCTTGCGTAATTCCTAGTCTCTTAAAAGATATTGCTGCTTTATTGATCTTCTTTACGAGTTCACTATAAGTGATCTTACCCCCAAAATATTCAATAGCTTTTAAATTAGGATATCTACTAGCACTAATCCTAACTTGATCATACATACTAATATTCGGAATCTTAATATTTAATTCATCTTCCGTATAATACTTCGCCCATGGTGTCGGTATCGGTTTCTTGCGTTTAAACACATCTAATACATTCATCTTAACCCTCCTCTAAAACGGATTTAATGGTATTACGTAATCTCTTATTTTCCTCTTCATTTACCTCTTTAAACCTCATGGGTTTTAAGAAAGTAAGATGAATACCTTTTCCTAAAATACGATATTTCCCCTTTATAACAAAAGGAACGATTTCCTTATTAGATGCCGAAGCTATCTTAATAGCACCCATCTTAAATTCCATAAGGCCTCTTCTCTTTTCCGTCGTTCCTTCTGGGAATATAAGAATCGTCTCCCCACTTTCCAAATAACCTATAGCATCTTTAATTGCATTGGGATTTTTCGTACTACGATCTACCGGAATAAGTCCTAGATTAGAAAATAATATTCCTTTAAAACCTGTAAATAATTCCTTTTTAGCTAAGAAATGTAATTCTCTTTTATTAGCACTCATAAGTAATAAAGGATCCAATATAGATGTATGATTACCAACTTCAATACAAGCTCCATCAGGAATATTTTCTAACCCTTCAATATGGGGATGAAAAACAATTTTAAATAAGACATTAACAATTGGTCTTACGATTATATATAATAATGATCTATCATATTTATTCATATTCATCTACTCTATTATATCATACTGCTTAGTAAAATAACTATACTATTTCTAAATTATCAATCTTATATATTTTACTAATCTCATCCTCGATATATTTCTTATATTCTAAATTAAATTTAGGATTACATTCGATCTCATGTTGATATTCCTTAACCTTCTTTAGATCTTCTTCATGACGATTCTTCTTATAAAGATCAAGATAATATAAAAGTAATTCCATACTAGCTTCGATCAAATTATTCTTAGAAGCAATATCCATATATTCCAAATAACGAACTAAATCCTTTTCAATGCCTAATTCACTACACCCATTAAAATAATAATATTTTGCTAAATTATAATAAGCAAAGAAGCAACGATTACGAGCATTACCTTGTAAAGCATCAGTATAATATTTATAAGCTTCCACCATATTACCTTGTAAACGATAATATTCCCCAATCTTATTACATGACCAACATTCATGAAGATTAGCACTCTTCATATAGTAATCGATACAATCCTTCTTACCTTCCATTTCATGAATATGACCAATATTATTAAAAGCATAAACATAGTTATGTTCGGAAGCTAACTTAAAGTATTCTAAAGCTTCCTTCTTGCTTTGTTTTACTGGATAAATACCATTTAAATACATTAAGCCTAATTTATTTAGGGATGCTACATTACCATTTTTCGAAGCAATCATGAAAAAATCATAAGCTTTCTTTAGATCATCATTGCTTTTAGAACCAATAAAACCATTTAAGTACATATCCCCTATTAGGAAGGATGCTCCCGCATGATTAGCATTATGAGCAACGATTAAATATTCATAAGCAATATTATATCTTGGATAACCCATAACATGACCTAAGTATTCATTACTACCTATTTCAAAATTTGCTAAGACATTACCTTCTTTAGCTAATTTCTTCATCGTATATTCATAGTTAATACTCTCTTGTAATTTTAATTTTAAATAATCTTCAATACCTTTATATGAGATATAAGAATCATTTAATAGTTCTTCGATCTTTCCCTTTTTAATATCTAATTCATATAATGGTTGACGATTTCTTAAGACGATATGGATTAAGATCTCTACTAAAAAGGAATAATAATCTTCTTGTTTTAATAAATCGGATATAAAACTGACAAAATCTTTATCGACATTTTCATCATTCTTAGCAATATTATACATTTTAAAAGATAAAGTCTTTAAGGATTCATTATGATTTAAGAAGGAGATATCTTCTTCAAAATGAATTTTACCATCCATAATATTAGCAAGATTTAAAAGGATATCTTTGAAAGCTTCATGATCTTTGCTATAACGATTTGATAGATTTAAATAGGTTTGTTTATAGGTATCACCAATACTACGAATACCAACACAATAGTTATTAACAGTCGTATCATTGATACTATCGATCTTAAAGAGAATACAGAATATTTCCGTTTGTAATGCTGATGATTTATTCTTAGATATCTCCTTTATAATTCGCATAAAATTACCTAAACTTAGATAATTATCATTATTGTTCATCTTAATATATTTCTTGCTCATAATATCACCTAAGATAATTATACTATTATTTGTGGATTTTAGCAAATTAAGTGTGTATAATTGTGGATTTACTTACCTATTAATTTTAAGTAAAAAGGAATATGATGTAAAGAGAGGTGAAGAAATGAATTTTTGGAAAAATTACAAGAGTACCATTATATTAATCGGTTCATTAATTATTGGTGCGATTATAGGTCTTGTAATGGGAGAAGATGCTAGCGTTTTAGCACCACTTGGTACATTATTTATGAACATGATGTTTGTATTGATCGTACCATTAATCTTCTTAACGATTACAACATCTATAGCAAAGATCAAAGAACCAAAACGTTTAGGTAAGCTAATACGTACAACGGTATTAGTATTCGTTATTACTTCCTTGGTAGCAGTTGTTGTTGGTTTAATAACAACCTACTCTTATCGTTTGGTAAGCATGGAAAATGGAAAGGAAATTCTTAGTACTTTAACAACTGATGTTGAAGAACCAACTGAAGAACTTGATATCTTAAATCGTACGGTACAAGCTATCAGTGTTGATGATTTTGCCAAGATTTTATCTAAAGAGAATATCTTAGCATTGGTTATCGTTAGTATGTTTGTTGGTATTGCTATCAGCAAAGTTGGTAAGGATGCCGAAGGATTATTAAATGTCTTAGATGGTGCCAATAAAGTCGTCTTAAAACTTGTTGATTTTGCTTTCATCTATGCGCCAATCGGATTAGGTGCTTATTTTGCTAATATGGTTGGGACATTTGGAAGTCAAATCGTAACATCATATTTTACAACGTTCATCTATTATACGATTATTGCCGTAGCATTCTATTTTATTATCTATTCTCTATATGCATATCTTGCTGCTGGTAAGAAAGGATTTAAAGCTTTCTGGAGCAATATTGCGGGATCAACAGCAACATCAATTTCGACTTGTTCATCAGCTGCTTCGATTCCAATGAACATCAAATGTGCTAAGGATATGGGAGTATCAGATGATATTGCGGAAACCGTTATTCCTTTAGGTACATCATTCCATAAGGATGGTTCCATTATTGGTAGTGTCTTCAAGATTATGTTCTTAGTATATCTATTCAGTAGTGATGTCTTTACTTTAAGTGGAATCCTTAAGGTTACGGGGGTCGCTCTAGTTGCTAACCTATTAGTTGCTGCTGTACCAGTTGGTGGAGGAACTATTTCTGAGATGTTAATCATTACGATGATGGGCTTCCCAGTAGCAGCACTACCTATCCTTACGATTATTGCTACCATTATTGATGCTCCAGCTACCCTACTTAACGTAACTGGTGATGCGGCATCATCAATGCTTGTAAATCGCATTATGGAAGGTAAGAACTGGATCAATAAAAAACGCAAACCAACACTTGTTGAAAGTGTTAATCCTGAAGATATTAAAACCATTAAGAAAAGTAATAAATCTAAACAAAAATAAGGATTCGTAAGAATCCTTTTTTAAGCTAAAAGATGACTTAATAAGATCTTAAGACCAAGTAAGATAAGGATTATACCCCCAATCTTACTGGTCTTTTCTTTGATTAAATGACCAATCTTCGTTCCAAGATATAAACCGATCAAAGATGTAAAGAGCGTCATCAAAAAATTAATAATAATCGTTAAAGGTAAGAAAACATTCAACACACTATAAGTAATCCCCACCGTCAAAGCATCGATCGTCACTGCTACCGAGAGCATGATAAGACCCTTTAAACTAAGGTTAAAACGATTATCTTCCCCATCCCCTTTGATTAAGGAAATACCTAAATACGACAGCATAAAAAAAGCAATAAAATGATCGATAACGACCAAATAGGTCGAAAAGATATTGATGAGTAAATAACCCAAAACCGGCATGAGAGATTGAAAGGTAGCAAAAAGACATGCTACCTTAATAAACAAATGATTATTTTTATCCTTAGAACTGATACCAACCATTACCGAGGAGGCAAAGGAATCAGCACAGATGGCGATGCTTACCAAGAAGAGTTCGAAGATGCTCATAAGACCCCCTTATTACCACATATTGCTTAGATTACCATCCTCTTTATAAACATCATCCATAAGTTCGATATAGCTCCAATTCTTAGCGATATCTTCGGGTTTTACGGTCAAGACATGAAGATCGTCATCTAAAGCTTCAGCTATATAAATATATGTATCATCCATCCCAATTATGATGCCGATATGACCATAACGACCGATTAAGTCTCCGACCTTAACATTACCGGAAGCAATGGCTTCCTTATTTGCGGTCACCTTTTTACCTAAATCATCCAAATCATTATCGATGGAATCATTAATACCAGCACCACCATCACCAACATCAAATCCCGCATTCAGTAAAGCCCACGAAACATATCCTGAGCAATCAAGACCATTGGCGATTTTTAAACCCGTTATGGCATTATACATCTCACAACCCCAAATCTTTGGTCCATAGCTACTAGCAGAGATGCTCTTATACTTATCTTCACTGAGATATAAGCCCTTATGATAGTATCTTCCTTCCCCATCAGCTAGGGTTCGTACGCCATTCGTAATAAGGCGCCCATTCTCTAAAAAATACTTTAAACGATAAGGAAACTCTAGACTTAAGAATCTAGCAGCTGCTACTGCTCCAGCACGGGTATTAAGTCCCTCTTCTTTGATTCGATAAGCCAAGATATCATCGAGTAACTTAGCTTCCTCATCACTATAGCGCTTGCATGGTAAATATTCCTTATCATTATCTATTTTAGGTTTCGTAATAAGATCCGTAACGATGACTTCAACACTAGCTTTCTTACCCTTTAATTCTGCATTAATATGGGTTTTACCAGCACTTATTCCTTTGATAAGTCCCTCTTCTACTAAAGCAACTTTATCATCATCACTTGACCATATAGCATCCTTCTCATTGATATTGACTTGTTTTTCCTCATCGATAGCAAGATAGATCTTATCATGATCTAACTCCAACTTTATACCACTAGTAAAATCTTTAACCCCATCGATTAAAGTTCCTTCACTACTTTTATTCTTCCATACCAAAAAGACACCACCAATAATTATTAATAATAAAAAGACTTTAACCCATCTCTTTAATTTACGACGTTTCTTTCTTTTCGCCATTCGTATCCACCTAAGAAAATTATAACATAATAAAAAGCCACTTAATTGTGACTTTTAAGTGATTTGACATTTAAACGTCTAAAAGAAAACTCATGTGATTGTTTATAACCAGTTGCTCTTTTTAATACTTGAATATCTTTAGTAAGTATATATAGATTATAACCACTCATCGTAGCAAATACTACTGATAAAGAAAAGACAAGAATTGATGATATAAATAAAACATAACTACCTGTAAAGAATGCAAATGGTATTAAAGCACCACAACCACATAATAAGAATAAAGTAACGATAAATAAGATAAGTCTTTCCGTACTATTCTTTTCATAACTATCGATCTTTTTAGCAATATTGATCTTATTTTTAACAATCGTTTGATTTAAGATAGCAATATTTCTTTCCGTATTTTTTACTAAACGATAATCTCCATTACTAGCAAGGACTTTAATATGATCATCCAAGACTTCATAATCAACGACATACTTATCCAATTTATCTTGTAAGATATTTCTCTTATCCAATAATTTCATATTTTATCCCCCCAAAATATGTTTCCTATAATAACACAAAATGATTTCAATAGCAAATCTATTTAATCCTATGCCAGAATTTTTGCATTTATACGACCAATATGATATAATACCTTCTATCAAAAAGGGGGATAATTATGAATGGATATCATAAAGTCGTAAGAGGTGAAAAGAAATTGGAGAAGTATGAATTATCATCTGCTAATATCATGATTGCTGATCTAATATGTTTTACCGGATATAATGATAAAGATCAATTGGTATCAGCAAAGATGCATAGTTCCGAAAGATTTCGTAAGGTATATTTCATCGAAGGCCGATATTTTGATTTAGAGACCAATGAAGAATACTTCCCATGTGAAATCAGTGATGATGGTTTAATATATGGACCAATCTTCGTTAATACCTTATATGTTACAAGAACTTATCGACCTAAAACCATTACTTATCAAGATACTTTAAGAGCAGCATTACTCTTTAATTCGCAATTAAAGAGAGATGAACTTATTGCTAAAAGAAAAGTAATTCTTTTACCTCGTGAACGTTTATTATAAAAACAGGTTTTAAACCTGTTTTTTTAGTTCCTTATTAGTACTCTTTTGTTTCTTAGCTTCTTCCTTTAAACGATCAAATATAGCATCAGCATAATGAACAACATCCATTAGGGTATCGCCCGTTTCAATACGGATAAAGTCATCACCATTGATACGTTCCATAACCTTTTCAAAGAAGGTTTTCTTATGAGTATCAACTGGTATTTGACGATTATATTCAAATATTTCAAAACGATCTCTCTTAGCACCTAATGGTTTAACAGATGCTTGAAATTCTACCTCATTATTAGCATCTAATGATACATAAGAGAATTCATCACTATCGATATCGATGGCATAGCGATAACTATGACCAGGAACATGACATTCATTAATAGCTTGTTTAGATGACATGAATACAGAGAAGAAGACATGATCATTTTCCATATCCGATGCCACAATACGGAAATCACCTTCATGGCTCATTTGTACTTGAAGACGAATACCAAAGATGGAATCAACGATTAAACCATCTTTAACCTTAACAACCTCTAATTCATCTTCATCGAATTCATTACGTCCGAAGAGATTTTCAATATTATCCTTAATAAAATATCTAAATAAGGTATTTAACCTTTCTAATTCTAAATTATTTTCATTTGCTATATTAAATCTTTTAATAATAGCTTCACATAGATTAATTTTTTCCATAAGCTTTTCCTTTCGTGTTTATATAATAACAAATATTCTATTACATTTATATGAACTTTACATCAATTTACCATTCGAAGATAAGATTTTTTGATAAGGTTTAGGAATGAAGGTATCAACTCTTCTCTTAAGTTCATCATCCATTCCATAAAGGCTTTCGGCCACACTACCAACGATCGCACAATTGGTATCGGTATCTTTCCCTAATGATAGTGTTAAACGCATAGCTTCATCGAAACTATGGGTATTAAAAATAACATAGAGGACGATCGGCATCGTTTCCTCACAGGTACGATTGAAATGCGGATCATTTCTTAAGGTATCGAGATCAAAATCATATTTGTAACCATAGAATTGATCAACCGTTCTTTTGATATCCGTGATGGGTTCATGCTCTTTAGCCATATAGATAATCGATGAAAGACATGCCACTGCTTTCATGGCTGATGCCGAATTATGGGTTGGCATCGTAGCATTGATAACTTCATTAAACATATATACCGCACTACGCGATAGATAAGGAATTGAACTGATGCGCATCAGTGCCCCATTACCTTCAGACTCCCCGCGCATATTACCCTTAGCACACTTGATAATATTCGGAGAAAACATATATTGAAAGTACCCATCTTTATTTAAAGGAGCACTATTTTCTAAAATATATTTCTTTAAAGTAGCATCATAGGGTTTATGATTAACGAAGGCATCTCTAACCGCAATCGTAAGAATCGTATCATCACTATAAAAGCAATCATCACTAAGTAACTCTTCTCTTTTCGATGCTTCGATCATAGTTTTAACATCATGTTCTAAGAATTCCCTATATTCATATAGAGAACCAATCAAATCCCCATAGATAGCTCCATACATACCATTACCTCCTTAAGATAATAAAAAGAATAGACTAATCTATTCTTCATTAACCAATTTATCTAAAACAGCATTAATCATTTTACGAACAGAATCGTCACTATATTTCTTAGCAAGCTCCAAAGCTTCATTGATGGCTACCAAATCCGGTGTATCCGAGTACTTTATCTCATAGATTCCCATTCGCAATATTTCTCTTCCCATAAAATCTAGACGATCGATTGTCCAGTTGGCAAGATACTCATTGGCCGTCTTATCAAGGTCGTCACGATACGTTATTACCCCATAGACCATATCTTTTACGAATTCATTTTCGATTTCCATATTATCCTTGATAACATCATCTATTTCATAAGCAATCTTATTGCTTTGATATAGATCGATTTGATAAAGAATCGTCATAATCTTTTCTCTTAGTTCACTACGAGTAATAGACATATCATATCTTCCTTTCAAATCAATTATAACATAATTATTTTCTAGTTGGTATAATTTATTGATAATAGGTTATATTATTAATGTAGATTTAATATCTACATAGAATCACTTAAGTGATTCTACCCCATATAAAAGGATAGCAATTAGTTGCTATCCTTTTTCCTTAAATAGATAACTTTACTTTGCGATATCTTATCATTTAAACAAAGATCACTATTACCAAAACCAAACATAAAGATATTAGCAAATTCAATAGCAAAAGCAATCATTGAAGTTATGACATAATAGATAATATAAGCACTATTAGGTCTTAATAGTAAAGTACCAATAATCTTAGTTAAGAGAATAAAGTTAGTACCCATAAATAAGGATGAACCATTAGTAAGACCTCTAAGGATTAAGTTCTTTATACCCACCCTAGTTCCATCACTCTTGACAATCTTAAGACGCATTAACTTCTTACCCAATGTTTGGCCTTCCATGAAGTAACCAAATACGATCATATAAAGGATATAGAATCCTAAATACCAACCATAGACGAATACTTCACTCTTCTCTAAATTATAGACTTTACCAGCTAAATCCTTAACCGTTTTATTTAAAGAAGAGGTATCTTTGATATCATAGTTAACTTCATAATTAGCATATTCATCATAATAATCTTCAGCATCATAGCGATAAGGATTAAAATGAACATTGCTAGAAATAGCAACCGTTAACATGGATATGATAAACATATCGATGATAAAAGCGATGATACGTCGATATTTATTTAACATTTAAATCACCACTAATATCATATCAAAAAAGACTACTAATTAGTAGCCTTATTTTTTTGTTCTTGAAGTTTTAAAATCTTACCACAAGATTCCTTACCCTCTTTACAGAAACCTTGAGTTACACAAGATGAACCAAGGACTGATGAGAATAATTC
>CANQQK010000022.1 GCA_947626015.1 uncultured Bacilli bacterium
AGAAGAACCTCCTAAAGATGCTGAAATAGATACTTCTGATGAAGAAGTAACTAACGAGCCAGAACAACCTTCTTTAGATATTGAATCACCAAGTGAGGAAGTCACTACTGAAGATGAGGTTGAAGAAACTACTGATGAAGATAAATCAGATGAAACTTCACCTACTACCTTAGATGATAACTATGTTGAAGAAGCCCAAAAGACTTTAGATGAAGATATTGAAATCTTTGATAATACCCCAGTATCGATCAATTTGAATGATATTGAATACTTATCAAGTCTAGTTCAAAGAGTTCCAGCAAAGAACTATGAAGTCGTTGATATTAGAGATTATAAAACTCCACAAGAAATGTTAAATATCAAGGAATATGAAAGAGCTAATTTAGATGTTAATGATCTAGAATTTGAAGAACTAGGATTTAAGGATATCGATGATGATATCGATCTTCCGGATAAAGATTTCGAATTAAGCAATGAAGATTTAAATAATCTATTAGATGTCTTGGAAGAGGAATAAAACTCCTCTTCCTTTTTTATTGCATAAAAAAAACAATTAGAAGATTCTAATTGTTTATCCGTTAATTTGTTTGGCAACTTCTTCAGCAAAGTTTTCGTTTCTCTTTTCCATACCTTCGCCAACTTCGTAACGAATCATAGATAAAACTTTACCACCGTTGTTCTTAACATAAGTTTCAACATCGATATTGCCATCTTTAACGAATGCTTGATGGATTAAGCAATTCTCTTTATAGTACTTTTGAATACGACCATTAACCATCTTTTCAGCGATATCAGCACTCTTACCTTCGTTGATAGCTTGTTCCTTAAGGATTTCTTTTTCCTTTTCGATTACTTCAGCAGGAACATCTTCCTTCTTTAAGTATTCAGGACGCATTGCTGCAGCTTGCATTGCAACATCTTTAGCAACTTCTTCGTTTGCTCCTTCAAGAACAACCAAAACAGCAATCTTACCACCCATATGTAGGTAAGCACCAAAGGTTTCGCCATCCTTCTTAGTAACTAATTTAGCTCTTCTTAATGATAGTTTTTCACCAATCTTAGCTGTCTTAGCAACGATATAATCATTAACAGTCTCACCATCAACATCTAATGCTAGTACCTCATCTAAAGACTTAGCATCACTCTTCAATACTGCCTTACCGATATTATCGATCATCTCAACGAATTCAGCATTCTTAGTAACGAAATCGGTTTCACAGTTAACCTCTAAGATAACCGCTTTATTACCATCAGTATAGATATTTGCTAAACCTTCAGCAGCAATACGATCAGCTTTTTTAGCAGCTTTAGCAATACCTTTTTCTCTTAACCAATCAACTGCAGCTTCCATATCGCCATTGCATTCTGTTAGAGCCTTCTTGCAATCCATCATTCCAGCTCCGGTTTTACCTCTTAACTCATTAACATCTTTAGCACTAATCATTTTATTCTCTCCTAACTTAATGATGCAATTAATTCATCTTTTTTCATTGTTGAATAACCTTTAACCCCTGCTTCTTTAGCTAATGCTCTAAGTTCAGTAACTGTTTTACCATCTAATTCATTAGAAGCTTCTTTTTCTTCTTTAACTTCTTCGATAGTTTCTTCTTTAGATTCATTTTTTTCTTCAGTCTTTTCGATTTCTTTCTTGAAATCTTTCTTAGGTTTATCATCTTCACTTACATAATCAACGATTTCTAAACCTTTAGCTTCACAGATAGCATTGGTTAAAACACCTAATACAACCTTAACACTTCTAACAGCATCATCATTACCAGGAATAACGTAATCAACATCATCTGGATCACAGTTAGTATCTACTAAACCGAATACCGGAATATTTAACTTTCTTGCTTCTCTTATAGCATTGATTTCCTTCTTAGGATCAACGATTATTAAAGCATTAGGAAGTTTATCCATAGCACGAATACCACATAATACCTTATTAAGTTTATCGTATTCTTTCTTTAAAGCGATTACTTCTTTTTTAGGTAGAGCATCGAACATACCATTGGTTTCCATGTTTTCGATTTCTTCTAATCTCTTAATTCTTCTTCTAATAGTTCTGAAATTAGTTAAAGTTCCACCTAACCATCTTTCGGTTACATAGAATGATTCAGAACGTGTAGCTTCTTCAATAGATGCTTCAACTGCTTGTTTCTTAGTTCCAACAAACAAGAATGAACCTCCATTTTCAGCTATCTTCTTAATTTCTTCGTAAGCTTTTTCAATACAAGTTACGGTCTTTTCAAGATCGATAATATAAATATCATCTCTTGAAGTAAAGATGTACTCCTTCATCTTAGGATTCCATCTCTTGGTTTGATGTCCAAAATGAACACCAGCTTCTAGTAAGTTACTCATACTTACTACTTTGCTTTCTGCCATAAAATTCATCTCTCTTTCGTTATACTTCCATATATCTATCTTATACCAACCTTATGGCCACGAGATATAAGAAATGATATATGTGTTTATTAGCTTTAAAAGCCAAAGTTAATATATCAAAAAAAGCATTGAAAATCAATGCTTTTAATATATTTTATGAATTAGATAATGATATTACCATCCTTCATGATTTGGACTTTTTCATCATCATAAGTTGTACCAATAATATTTAAGGTTGCATCTCCAATCATAAAATCGATATGGGTTTTAGAATCATTAACACCAAGATGACGTAGATCATCACCTCTTAAGTCCGAGGAATCTTTAACACATTCATTAAATCCGGAGCCAATCGCTAAATGACATGAAGCATTTTCATCGTATAAGGTATCTTTAAAAAGAATACCAGTATTACTTATTGGGGAATCATAAGAAACCAAAGCACATTCTCCTAGATAACAAGAATATTCATCGGTTTCAATGATGCCTTTTAAGATATCTTCACCCTTTTTAGCATGATATTCAACGATCTTACCTTCATGAAATTTCATATTGAAGTCTTCAATCATGATATTGTTATAAAATAAGGGTTTTGATGCATAAACGATACCTTCGGTTTTATTATATAAGGGAGAAGTGAAGACTTCTTCAGTTGGCATATTGACGATGACACCATTTTCATCCTTACCCGAAGCCCATAGATGCCCCTCGGGTAAATAGATTTTTAAATCGGTACCTAATTCATTTTGATATTCTAGATATTTAAAGTGATAAGCATTTAATCTCTTAGCAACTTCATCTAAACGATCTAATTTATCACACCAATCCTTATAAGGATCATTATCATCTTCAATAAGACATACTTTAAATATTTTATCCCATAATTCTTCTAAGCTTATTTTTAAGCCTTTAGAAGCCCAATATTCATTAGGAACACCTGCAATACACCAATTAAGTTTATTAGTCTCATAAAGGCTTCTAAAGTACTTTTCTGTTGATCTTGTATATTGGGTTGTATCCTTTATCTTTTTAGGATCGATATCATTCATAAGATCTGGTACCATTGATGATATAAAAAGGAAAGCCGCATCTAACTTTGCATATTTATTATAGATATCATGATCAAATAAAGGATGCTTATTGATATTCTCTTGATCTAAATCTCTTAATAGATCATGTTTTTTAAAGGGATCTATAATATCAAAATAGACTTCCTTTAAACCAAAAGACTCAGCTTCCTCTTCGATTAAATTTTTAAACTCTTCTAAGAAGGAAGGCATTGATACAAAGAGATAATCCTTATCCTCTAACTTTAAACATTGTAATAAAAGTCTTGCATATTTTCTTTTCTTATCTTCCATATAAACCTCTTTCTTTATGTATTATATGTTATTTTTATTTTTCTAAACGATGAAGATACTCCTTTAATGAAGATGGAACACTTCTTGGACCTCTAACACTTTTAATATTATACTTACTTAAGATATCCTTATTTAATTCATCATCAAAGATTCTTTCAACCTTTAAAGTCATTACTCTTTCCATGGTAACATTATCATCTTCATAGTGATAAGGAATATCAGTTTCTAATACCTTACAGGAATATTTAATTTTACTTATGGGACTGGCAACATAGATATATACTTGATCCCCCACTTTGATATTGTTGCTTTGTTTCCAATTGATAGTTTGATCTTTACTCTTTTTAAGTGCATCATCGATATCATAGTATTTAGGATTTGCGGGGATCAACCATTCTTTGGTAACTTCCGTAAACTTATGACTTTCATGAAGATATGACATAACCTCATCATCACTTAAAGTATCATCTAAAACAATGGATACCCAATATTTCTTATTCATATGATATGCGGGATAAATGCCCTCTTTCTTAATTAGATCAGGTATTTTTAAATCATCGATCTTAACATTTAAGACATCAATTCTTCCATTCTTTAAATCATCGATTTTAGTATAATCGATATTCATGATTAAACCATACCATTTTTGATTATAAGGATTTCTAAATATTCCATCGACACTATCTTCATCCCAAGGAAATTCTGGTATATTACCATATTCTTTGATGACGAGTTTCGTAATTCGATTAGCTTGATTAGATACAAAATATTGTTTCGTAAAACATTTCTTTTCGATATCCTTTAAGATATCTTTATAGGATTCCCTAATGCTACTTACGAATTCCCCAACTTGTTTTTCGATACGATAATTGATATATTCTTCACTAGTCTTTAAATCATAGATCTTACCTTTAACTTTACCATCACTATAAACCATTATTCTAGCTTCGAAGTGATCCATAAAGACTTTAGAATATAAATACCCTTCCCCATCTTTCTTAAAACCATATTTAAGTAATGATTGCGTGTTAGGTTTACTTTTCTTAAATATTTCCTCTTCAATATTCATCGGTATTATCCTAATCTTCTCTTGTTACTTCAAAATCTAAGGCTTCAACCTTTTTGATGGCTTCATCTACTACTTTATCGTTTTTAACAGTTAGATAAATCTTTTTATCTTCTAAAGATACTTTATATTCTTTAACACCTTTAATATTTTTTAAGACATTACTAACACGATTAACACAACCATCACATTTCATACCTTCAATATTTAAAACTATTTCCATATTATTCCCTCCTTAGTCTTAATGAATTTAAGACGACTGTTAAACTACTGATGATCATTGCAATACTTCCAAACATGGGACTCATATTAATACCGATATTACTTAATAATCCTGCAGCAATTGGGATCATTATAATATTATAGATGAATGCCCAGAAAAGATTTTCTTTAATGATTTTATAAGCTCTTTTACTGATATTGATTAAATCTAAGATATTATGAAGATTATTATTCATTAAAATAACATCAGATGAATAATAAGCAATATCCGTTCCATCACTAATACTGATACCAATATCAGCACTTACAAGAGCCGGAGCATCATTGATGCCATCCCCTACCATTATAACATGTTTACCTTCATTCATTAACTCACTAATAATCTTTTCTTTATCTTTAGGTCTTACATTACTGATAACATTATCGATACCAATCTCTTTTGTAATTACTTTAGATGTAACTTCATTATCACCTGTTAACATATAAACATCGATTCCTAAATCTTTAAATTCTTTAATCGTCTTTTTAATATTATCACGAATGATATCACGAATACCAATTAAACCAATAATTTTTTTATCTTCGATAACATAGATGATACTACAACCGACTTCACTTAATTTTAAGGCTTCATCCTTTTCTTGAAGATGTAACTTTTTTAAGATCTTAGCATTAGCAAGATAATATTCATGTTTATGAATTTTACCTGAGATACCTAAGCCAGCTTCTTCTTTAAAGTTTAAGACTTCTAATTCTTTATTAATTTTAAAAGCTTTACTTATTGGATGTGATGAATGACTTTCGATATTAGCAACGATATCTAATAATTCTTTATCACTATATTTAGAATAATTATATACTTTATAGATACTTAACTTACCATAGGTTAAAGTACCGGTTTTATCACATACTAAGGTATTGCTCTTACGAGCATGTTCTAGGGTTTCCCCATTTCTTAAGAATAATCCCTTACTAGCACATAAGCCATTACTTGTAACACTGACCAAAGGTACCGCAAGGCCTAAACTACAAGGACATGCTACAAGCATTACCGTAACCATTCTAATAATCGAAGTATTTAAAGCATTACCAATGATTAGATTAACTATGAAAGTAAGAATAGCAATACCAATAACGATGGGTACAAAATAACTACATATCTTATCAGCAAGATGCTCGATACGACTCTTAGTATTCGTGGCTTCCACAACTAGATTAACGATCTCACTAATCGTCGATGCTTTACCGATTCTTTCGGCCTTATATTCAAGGTACCCATCATAATTAATAGAACCTGCAATAACCTTGCTTTTAGCATCCTTTAAAACCGGGATAGATTCACCCGTAATAAAACTTTCATCTACGTAAGAGTGTCCCTTAGTTACCTTACCATCAACGGCGATTTTCTCTCCTGGAAGACATACCAAAGTATCCCCTTCACTTACCTCATCAATGGTTACTGTACATCTCTTACCATCCTTTAAGATAATCGCATTTTTAGGAGTTATCGTTACCAATCTTTGAATGGCATCCTTGGTATGATCTTTACTCAAGTTTTCGATATAACGACCTAGTTTAATGAAATAAATAATCATACAAGTCGATTCAAAGTATAACTCATGAATAAATTCGCTATGACCTAAAAAGATATTGATAAGTCCATAGATGCTATAAGCAAAACTTACTAATACGCTTAATCCCACAAGTGTATCCATATTAGGAAGTAAATGATATAAATTCTTAAGACCACTCTTAATAATATCAAACCCATAGATAATAAAGATAAGGCTTACGAATAATAAGAAGATTCCTAAAATATATGGATGATGCATATTAAGATAAGGTATCATGGGAAGATTTAGCATATGTCCCATGGTAGCATACATTATAAAAATAATCAGTAAACCTAAAGGAATAAGGTATTTCTTCTCATCTCTTTTAGAACCAATGGTATCTAAACCTTTAAATTCACCTAAGCTTGCAAAACCAGCTTCTTTAATATAGTTTTCAATCTTCGCAATATTGATACCTTCATAATCAATGGTAGCAATTGCTAAGATTAGATTAACACTTGCATCTTTTATACCTTCTTTTTTTTTTAAATATTTCTCTAATCCCGAAGAACAAGCACTACAGGTCATTCCCGAAATACTTAAAACAATTCTTTTCATCTATCTCGCCTTCCTTTTCATCCTTAATAATCTTAAGGCATTTAAGGTAGCTAACACGGTTACACCAACATCAGCAAATACTGCAGCCCACATCGTTACCAATCCTAAAGCACTAAGTATTAGAATAATTACTTTAATGGCAATACTGATGAAGATATTTTCTCTAACGATTCTCATCGTATCATGAGCAATTTCGATAATCTCCCCAATCTTCGAAACTTCATCGGTCATGATAACAACATCACTTGCTTCAATTGCCGCATCACTACCAAGACCACCCATCGAAATACCAACGTCAGCTAAAGCTAAGACGGGTGCATCATTAATGCCATCACCAACAAAGATAATATTGCCATCTTTATCATTAAGTAATTCTTCCATCTTATAAACCTTATCTTGAGGTAATAATTCCGCATAATACTTACTTATACCTAAAGAAGATGCTACCCTTTTAGATATCTCTAATTTATCACCCGTTAACATGATGACTTCCTTCTTTAATTTTTTTAAATATTCAATCGTTTCTTTAGCATCCTTTTTAATCTTATCACTGATTAAAATTGAACCTAAAAATTCATCATTTTTAGCAACATAGATAATGGTACCAACTTCATCTAAGACCTCATACTTGATATGATATTTTTCCATTAAAGTAGCATTACCAACGAGAATGGTATCTTTACCAATAAGAGCTTTGATACCCATACCCGAAATCTCTTCGGTACTCTTTACTTTCTTTAAATCAACTTCCCCATCATAAGCATTTCTTAAAGAGATACTTATCGGATGATTAGAATAACTTTCAGCCATAGCAGCATTATATAGTAATTCTTTCTTTGAACCCTTAGCATTAATCTTCGTAACTTCAAAAACACCTTCGGTTAAAGTACCAGTCTTATCACAAACGATTACAGATGCGTTATTAAGAGCTTCTAGATAGTTACTTCCTTTAATCAAAATTCCTTCCTTGGATGCATAACCTATACCACTAAAGAATGATAAAGGAATCGATATCACTAAAGCACATGGACAAGAGATAACTAAAAATGATAAAGCCCTATAAACCCATGGGAACCACTCATATCCCATAAACACTGGATGAATTATGGCTAGAGCAAGCGCTAAGATGACAATAATTGGTGTATAGACACGCGCAAACTTAGTTATAAAGTTTTCTGATTTTGCTTTATTATCCGTAGCTTTTTCGACAAGATCTAAGATCTTACTTACAGTTGAATCCTTATAAATTTTCGTTACCTTAACCTTGATAAGTTTTTCTTCGTTGATCGAACCACTTAATGCTTCATCCCCAATACCTCTTTTTAAAGGTAAGGCTTCTCCAGTTAAAGCCAGTACATTAAGGTGTGTTTCTCCTTCGATAATAATTCCATCCAAAGGGACCTTTTCTCCCGGTTTAATAACGATGATATCATCGATTTTAATCGTACTTGGGTCAACCTTTTCCGTCTTACCATTTTTTAAGATATTAGCATAATCTGGTCTTATGGCCATCAAAGAGGCAATCGATTTTTTAGAGGAATCAATCGCATAATCTTGAAATAATTCCCCAATCGTATAGAAAAGCATTACCGCAATAGCTTCTGGGTATTCCCCAATTGCAAAAGCCCCAATTGTCGCAATCGTCATAAGAAAGTTTTCATCGAATACTTCCCCTTTTAAGATATTCCTTAAGGCTTTAAAGATTACTTCATAACCGACAAGTAAATAAGCAATAACATAGAGCGTTATTTGAATATTAAAGGTATCGATAAGATGCCCCATGATTAATAATATAAAAGAAATAATAATTTTAATAATTGCTGATATATTCATTTCTCTACCTCTTATGATTAATATGCTCTAGACCAATTTCAAATAACCTTACGATATGGTCATCATCTAAAGTATAGTAAACCTCTTTACCATTCTTACGGCACTTCACAACCCCACTTCTTCTCAGTACTGCAAGTTGATGCGAGATCGATGATTTGGTCATATTTAGGACATTAGCAAGATCACAAACACACATCTCTCTTTTATCCAAAGCAAAGAGAATACGACACCTCGTCGTATCACCTATCAGTTTAAAAAGATCTGCTAAACGATTAAAAGTATCTTCATCAGGCATTTTCTTAATAACATCCTTAACAGCCTCTTCATGGATAATATTGCAATCACATGCAAATTCATTTCTTGCCATTTTAACCTCCATAATAGTTGAATACTATTTCAATTATTATTATAGTTGAATATATATTCACTTGTCAATAAGATGGTCATGAAAAAAGTTGGATTATATCCAACTTTACCATCGAGCGCAATTTAAGTTATATTTTTGACATAATTCTTCATTTAATACGATTGGTGGTATTTCATCTCCACCACCACATCCACCACTAGCCAAACGTACTCCACCATACTTATTGATAATCTTATCAATATTATCTTGTAAATCATAGTAATATTTATTAAATGTACGTCCAAACTTTCCTAAGGAAGATTCATTACTAATGTAGAGATAGTGACCAGTTGCAATGAAATCTTTTTCATCATTGTTAACATCATAATCGATTAATCCCTTAGTACTCTTTAATAATTTTAATATTTCATCATGTGCTTTTTGAGCCGATGTCTTATTATATGTTAAAGTTTCAACTTTGCTATCAAAGTCTGCATCTATTGCATCATAATATTCTTCGTATGTAGCATAATCTTCCAATTTAAAATAATCATTTGAAAATTCATCATACATTTCGTAATACTTACTATAGCTTGAACCTTTATAATCTTTTAAAACGGTTTTAATATTATCAGAGAACACAATACCTGAACCACAGGTTTTGGTAGAAAACCATGATTCATAAACTAAAATATTTTCATTAAGATTGATCTTATCCATTGTTGATGTAATATTATCTGTCGTAGTTGTCGTGGTTGTTTTAGTTTTATCCTCTTTCTTAGTTGTTGTCGTAGTACTTTTTTCCCATTTAGCTGTTAAAGTAAAGTTTTTGGTAACGGGAGTATTAAAATCATACTTTTCCCCATTTAAATACCAACCCATAAATTTATAACTATAACGTTTAGGTTCTTCTGGTTCCTTAGCTAATTCATTTTCTTTAACGACTTCTTTACTAATATTAGATCCACCATTACTATCAAAAGATATGGTGTAAGTAACTAATTTATTCTCCTCTAGTTCTTCGATAACTTTGTCTTCTTCAAGATGTTCTCTAAAATCAACAAAGACCGTTATCTCTTCTTCATATTTGGAAGTATTTTTTAAAGCTTCAGCAATTTTGGCATAATCTAATTCATAATCACTAACAACATCTAAATTATCAAATGCTACCTTATTATCCCTTGCCACATCACATAAGATTACTAAGGAATCATTAAGACTCTTACCTTTAAAATCGATAGAATCATAGATATCTTTAGCATCATCATTGATAAGATTACTAGCAATTACTTCATCGGTATATTCACTACAGATAAAGACTTCCCCTTTTTCATTCTTACACTCCGTATATTTAACCTTAAAAGTTAGTTTTACTAAAGGATTGATTTTAACAAAAGCACTATAGGTTTTCTCAACCTCTACCTTATAATCCTCTTTAGGTTCTTCTTTTTTAGATAAACATACTAGCAAGATAATTCCGATAACCAATACTAGTAATAAGGCGATTAATACTTTTTTATTTTTTAACTTTTCTTTCATAACTTACTCCTCAATATTAACTTCGATACTGTCCATCTCATCAAGTATAAGATCATCGATATGACCGATTTTCGTATATCGATAACTCGTCTTAAAATCTTTATAGAAGATAACTAAGCAATTATCATTATAAAGATATACGTCTCCTGTTTTTATATTTCCTGGATTTACATCCTTTGCTGGAAGTGATGAATCCATGTAATAGTAATATTCGTTACCATTTAATTCTTCCATATCCATCTTTAATGGTAAGAGTTCTAGAAGTTTTTTGGTGGTTTCATTATTTTCTAATTCGAAATTATAATCTTTTCCATCAATCGTAATTAAGATATCTTTCATTTCTCTACTTTCCTTTTCATTACTTGTTTTTTCTTCTTGATTAAAGATTCCGTAACCAATTATAACTAATAGCGCAATAATAATGCTCGCAATAATTAACTTTTTCATCATCTACATCAATGGTGCAAAGAGACGTAATATGGCTTGCCAGATACCTTTTATTACGTTAGGGTTTGCTTCCTTTTTAGTTACAAGATGACTTTTAGCAATGGAATCGGTTAAATCTTTTTTGATATCTTTAATAACTTCCGCATCTTCCATATAACAACCACATTCGAAGTGAAGATATAAACTACGGTAATCCATATTGATGGTACCTACAGTTGCAACTTTATCATCTGCTACAAAGACCTTAGCATGAACAAAACCTGGGGTATATTTATAGACCTTAACACCACCTTTAACTAGCGGTGTTACATAACTTTCCGATAAGGTATAAACGATTTTTTTATCAGGGATACCTGGTATTACCAAACGCACATCAACTCCCCTTTTGGCCGCCAGCGTTAAAGCATTGATCATATCGGTATCGATGATTAAGTATGGCGTAAAGATATAAACATAATCATGAGCTTGATTGATGATATTTAAATAGATGTCTTCACCTGTAAGGTCTTCATCTAAAGGATTTTCTCCATAAGGTACGACATATCCTTTAAACTTATCTTTATCCTTAGATTCAACTTTATATTTGGTATAATCCTTATCTTCATTTTGATGACTATTCCACATGGTTAGAAACATTACGGTATAATTCCATACGGCATCTCCTCTAACTCTAATAGCATTATCTTTCCAATGACCAAAACGACTACCAATATTGATATATTCATCAGCTAAATTAATACCACCAGAATAAGCAATAACCCCATCGATTACCAAGATTTTCCGATGATCACGATTATTCATAATCATTCCCGCTACGGGATTCATGCGATTAAAAGGAACACACTTAATACCTTTTTCCTTTAAAATACTTGGGTATTTTGCAGATAATAAAGCGATACATCCCATATCATCATACATTACCCGAACTTCAACACCCTCTTTAGCTTTCTCCTCTAAGATTTCTAATATGGAATCCCACATCTTACCATGATTGATAATGAAATATTCTAAGAAGATAAAATGTTTAGCTTTCTTTAAATCTTCAAGCATCACTTCGAAGGCTTCTTCACCAACCTTATAGTAATCAACATCATTATTGGTGGTTACCGGAAACTTAGAGAAATCACTGATATATCTTAAACGACTATTGTCCTTAAAACTTTCTCTTATCTTTTCATCTTGAATTAAATACTTTTTAGATTTTTCCTCTTCCTTAACGATATTCTTTAAAGTCTTACTCTTCTTCATACTCTTATCTAAGATAACATACATCAAAGTAGCTACCAATGGAAAAAGAAGTAATAAAATAATCCAAGGTAAGGTATAAGAATAATTCTTACTATCTTTGATTAGATATAAGACCAATACAAAACCTAAGATTCCATAAAAGATATTGATAATAGCAATATGTTCAACAAAGAACATATAGATAATAAATGTTAGTAAGATTTGTAAGATAAAACCAATACCAACGATAACTGCTCTTTTGATATTCATGATTCACACCTATTCCTTATAGGTTAATTATAGCACTACTCCTATTAAACTTAAATACTACAAAAAAAATTCCCAATGGGAATTTTATTTTAAATTATCTTCAACGAACTTAATAAATTCATTGATAACATTACTGGTTTTACTTTCCATGATGGTATCTTTTGCTAAAGTGATATTATCAGTAATAATATTATCTACTTGATAATCGATCATCTTTAAGATAGTATCTTCGGTATTGATGGTCCAGACATATAATTGTTTGCCAGCATTATGCACCTTACGTACTAAAGCATCATTAACATTGGATGCTTCAACACTGAAGTAATCAGCTTTATCTAAAGAGATAATATCCCCAACGGCTAAACTCATAACATAAACCGTTGTAATATCACTTTGATATGCTTTAGCATTCTCTAAGACACTATAAACTTGGGAAGTAATAACACATGATGATGCATAATCATATTCATTGATAATATCGATTACCATCGCTTCGAAATCATGTTCCTTACCCGTTGGTTTAAGTTCAACATTGAGTTTCATATTATTATCTTTCGCCCATAAGACAACATCTTCAAATAAAGGAATGCGTTCATCTTTAAATTTTTTATCGAAGAAACTACCAGCATCTAAAGTGGTTATATCTTCATAATTCATATCGATGATATTTTTATTAACCCCTGTTACCCTTAAAAGATTGGTATCATGCGAAACGATGATCTTACCATCCTTGGTTTGTTGAACATCTAATTCTACCCAATCAGCACCAAGTTCCTTAGCACCAATAAAAGCACTCATGGTATTTTCAGGGTACATTGCCGATGCTCCTCTATGCGCTGTAACTTCAATGTTACGAACATATTCGATATTCAAATTATATTCACCACGATATAATCCATAGGTAAATAATACACCAAGGAGTAATGCGATAACACTTAAGGCAATGGCACATCTCTTAATAATTTTTGGCATCTTAACATCCATCTTTTTAACCTTAATCTCTTTAATACGTTCTTTTTTAGCTCCCTTATGAAGATAAAACATCACACTGATACAAGCATAACTTATCGGTGTTGAAAGTAAGGATACCACAATAAATGATATAGCTAATAATCCCCAAATAATCGAAGAAGTTAAACTCTTAAGCAAAGTTAAACTACTGAACAATTTATTAAATAATAATATTAAAACAATACCAATAATTACAAAGATAAAATATAGTAAAGAAATACCTAATTGTACCCCTACTAAAGCTACTAAATCTTTAAGATGATTCTTCTTACTTAAATCCCTACTCTTTTGACATGCTTCCTTAAAAGGCATATTCTCTAAAACAAAATAATGAAGAGCATAAATCCAACGTAATAATAAAATAATCAAAGCCATAACTAAGATAATAAATAACGTTAATAAGAAATGATTCTTAACGATAAAATCATAGATAAATTCCGGTATCTTAATCGTTGATATAAATCCCGATGATATACCTAAATTTAAGAAAGGTATCAAAAATAATACTAAAAATGCTAAAGGTATGTTCTTGATATGAAAGATATTACGACATTTACTAAGCGATAAACTAATAGCTTCGATCACCTTAATCTTATGTTGATGATATGATTGATCTAAGATTGTAATAATCGTAATAATATCGAACATCGAATAGATCATCAATAGTAATATTAATAATATTAAACATATCAAAGTAAGCGGATTTAAAAGAAATGATACGACATTTTCTAAGGTTAAATAATTATAACCTGTTAACTTCATAATCCATATAAAACTCTTCATAAATATCGGAGTAAATATTAAAACACTAATAATTTTAAAGAGAAATTCAAAACCAATTAAAGCTTTAATATTATATTTTATAAGCCCAATAACTTTTTTTAATTTTTCCACGTAAACACCTTAATTCTATAGAGTATTGTAATTCAAGAACTAAAAAAACACAACATATTTTTAATTTAAAAATCCGACAAATTCGGAATTCAATTCCGAATTTGTTGGATTGAACAAAAAGAAAAAAGGACATCCATAAGGACATCCGATTAATTATTGAATTGTTACACCACCATCGACAACGACTGTTGAACCTACCATATAAGATGACATATCACTTGATAGGAATACAACAACATTACCGATTTCTTCTGGATTTGCTAATCTTCCAAGAGGAATTTGTGTACAGAATAATTGATATGTTGCAGGATCATTATCTCTAACACCTTTAATAAGTGGTGTCTCCGTAACACCTGGACATACCGCATTGATACGAATATTGTTTTGACATTCCTCTAGAGCAACAGATTTAGTTAAACCTAAAACCGCATGTTTACTCGTGTTGTAAGGAACGATTCCGGGATTACCTAAAATGCCAGAAGTAGATGAGATATTAACGATAGCACCTTTACCATTCATATGCATTGCTTTAATCTCTTCCTTACAGCAGAAGAATACTCCTCTAACATCCAAGTCGATTACTTCATCGAAGTTTTCCACTGGTGTATCGATAAGATTGATCGTAGCACTTGATTTACCAGCATTATTACATGCACAGTCCAATTTACCATAGGTATTGATAGTAAAGTTAATCATTCTAACGACATCTTCATACTTGGTAACATCAGCTTTGAAAGCTACAGCTTCCCCACCATTATCAACGATATCTTTAGCAACCTTTTTAGCCGTTTCCTCATTATAGTCAACGACAACAACCTTTGCCCCTTCATTAGCGTAACATTTAGCTACCGCTTCACCAATTCCTTGGCCTCCACCAGTAACTAAAGCAACTTTATCCTTTAATAACATTATGGCCCTCCTCGCTATATTATCGTTATTACAATATCATTATAACACATAATAAGTACGAAGAAGTTTATTATTCATACTACTTAACACTTATTCTAATTCAAATGCTCCTGTATATAATTCATAGTATTTACCTTTTTCTTTTAGTAAATCTTCATGATTACCACGTTCGATGATACGGCCATTTTCTAAGACGATAATTGCTTTAGCATTGCGAATCGTACTTAGACGATGCGCAATAACAAAAACGGTTCTTCCTTCCATGAGTTTATCCATACCATCTTGAACTTCTTTTTCTGTACGGGTATCGATAGAAGATGTGGCTTCATCCAAGATCATTACTGGTGGATTACTTAAAGCACAACGAGCAATCGATAAAAGTTGTCTTTGGCCTTGAGATAAATTATCGCCATTATCCGTAAGAATGGTTTTATAACCATCAGGTAAATGCATGATAAAGTTATGGGCATTAGCTAGTTTAGCAGCCGCAATGACCTCTTCATCCGTGGCATTTTCTCTTCCATAACGAATGTTATCCATGATTGTACCAGTAAATAAATTAACATCTTGTAAAACCATACCAAATGAACGCCTTAGATCATTTTTATTGATCTTAAAGATATCGATTCCATCATAATAGATATTTCCCTCTTTAATATCATAAAAACGATTAATAAGATTCGTTATTGTGGTCTTACCAGCACCTGTAGCCCCAACAAAGGCGATCTTTTGCCCTGGTTTAGCATAGACATCGATATCATGAAGAACCTCTTTACCTTCGACATAAGAAAATGATACATCTTTAAGCACAATATCACCCTTTAATTCGGTTAAGGTATTATTATCCAGATCCTTCCAAGCCCAAATACCGGTGTATTCCTTGCTTTCTTGCAAAATACCATCTTCCTTAGTAGCAAATACTAAGGTAATCTTACCATCATTTTCTTCTGATTTTTCATCGATTAGATTAAAGATTCTCGTTGCTCCGGCTAATGCTAAAGCAATGGAATTATATTGTTGTGATAATTGATTGATATGCATAGTAAATCCCCTTGTTAAAAGAAGAAATGAGGCAATCTCACCAACAGTTAAGGCATCAAATTTGATTGCTAAGATGCCCCCAAAGATGGCAATAATGACATAGACTAGATAACCCAGATTACCCATAATCGGCATGATGATATTAGCTAGTATATTAGCATTCTTAGTATTTTCAAATAATTCTTCATTTAA